>JAJZKX010000137.1 GCA_021850745.1 Thermoplasmata archaeon | reverse complement strand
TGCAGACAGGTTGCTTCCACCTTCAACGAAGTCTCTTTATTTCCTGTTCGGCACAAACTTTGAAGGGGAAAGCATACTTTCCAGAATGCTCTATGCGATGCCAAGAGATGCACTCGTTTCAATAATCGTGGTTTTCTCAGCCATAGCCATAGGGGCTATCCTAGGCATCAGCGCAGCATACATAGGTGGATGGCTGGAAACAATCATAATGAGATTGACTGATTCATTTTTGGCAATACCTGCCTTAATTCTTGTGATAGCAATATCTATTCCTTTAAGGGCAACTTATTCTGGAGTCATTCTTGGCTTAAGCATTGTCTGGTGGCCAACATATACTAGGTTCTTCAGGGGGCAGGTGCTTAGATTGAAAAGCATGGATTACGTGGAGGCAGCTAAAATTAATAATGTCAAGCCCCACAACTTTTTTGTCAAGTATCTGTTCCTGAACAGCATTGATCCAATTATTGCGTATGCTGCTTTAGATTTTGGCAATGTTATACTGACATACTCAACACTGGCATTCCTTGGAATAGGGTTATCTGTGCCCATTCCAGAGCTGGGGGCAATGGCATCAAATGGTTTGCAGTTTCTGCCTGCCGATTGGTGGTACTCATTCTTCCCGGGCATTGCAATTTTGGTTATAGTTATTGGATTTGTCCTTGTAGGTGACAGGTACCAGGACCTGATTAACAACAGGATTGATTATTAAGGTGATTATTTGTTATTAGAAGTTAATAATTTAAAAGTAAGCTATAGAACGGTAAATGGAGTTTCCACAGTGCTTGACGACTTTAACCTCAAGCTGGATGAAGGACAAATCGTTTCCATAGTCGGAGAGTCAGGATCTGGGAAAAGCACCCTGGGCCAGGCAGTTACAAAACTATTGCCACCGTCGGGCGTGTGCAAGGGGGAAGTTATTTTTGAAGGCAGAAATATTGTGCGGATGAAGGAAGAAGAGATGACTCTGTACAGGGGAACAAGTGTTTTCATGATTTTCCAGAATCCTCTCAACAGTCTGAACCCTGTAAAGAGAGTTGGATTCCAGCTCATTGAAGCCATCAGGATCAGGGCTAGCAGGAAGAACGAACATCTATCTGAAGAAGAGATTCATAAAGAAGCAATTGAAACGCTGAAAGTAATGCGTTTGCCCGATCCTGAAGAAATAATGAAAAGGTATCCACACGAATTGTCAGGTGGTCAGGTGCAGAGGGTTGTTATTTCAATGGCCATTATACTTAAGCCACAATTATTGATTGCTGATGAGCCAACTACTGCTCTGGATGTAACAATTCAGGCACAGGTGATCAATTTACTGAAGCAACTGAATAAAGATTATAAAATGTCTATTATCTTTATCACACATGATCTGAGCCTGGCATATGTCCTGTCTGATAGAATCCTGGTGATGTACGCCGGGAGGATGGCTGAGAATAGCCCATCGGATGTCATAGTTAAGATGCCGTTGCATCCATACACAGTGGGCCTTCTTAAGAGCGTTCCGGACAGTTCCAAATCCAGTGGCGAACTATATTCAATACCCGGGGCTCCACCTTCATTTTTTGATATGCCCTCGGGATGCAGATTTAATCCCAGATGCTCCAAGGTTTTTGATAAATGCAGGGTCCATGAGCCGGATTTAATAGATTATAAGCAGGATGTCAAGGTAAGGTGCTGGCTATATGAGTGACATATATAAATTAGAGAATGTAAAAAAATTGTACCCGATCAAGAAGAAACAGTTGCTGGATACCATAGTCGGAAGAAAAATTCCCAACGTGGAAGCACTGGAAAACCTGAATATTTCAATTGAGGCAGGCAAAATACTCGCTGTTGTGGGCGAAAGCGGATCCGGGAAATCCACACTTGGAAAGATTGTTGCAACTATTGAAGACCCATCGGATGGAAAAACCTATTTCGAGGGAAAGGAAATAAACAGCAGCAACCTCAGGAGTGTCAGGAAGTCTGTATCCATGGTTTTTCAAAACCCGGCCACATCCATAAACCCAAGGATGAAAGTCAAGGACCTTGTATCGGAACCACTTGGCAGGTTTGATGAAGAAAGGGTAAAACAGGTACTGCATTCAGTCGGCCTCGATTACAATGATTCAAAGGACAAACAGCCAAGGGAGTTTTCTGGAGGGCAGGTACAAAGAATCGCAATTGCCAGGGCATTGATCAAGAACCCAAAATTGCTGGTGCTTGATGAACCAACATCAGCACTGGACGAATCAATCCAGGCGCAGATGCTGAACCTGTTGATTTCCCTCCAGGAGAAGAGCAGCCTGACGTACATATTTATCACTCATAACATAGGAGTGGCCAAGTACATAAGCGACCAGATGATTGTCATATACGCCGGGCAGGCAGTTGAAATAGGTGAAACAAAGAAGATACTTGAATCGCCTCAGCATCCGTACACCCAACTCCTCATAAGTTCTGTGCCATCATTTAACTCAAAGGAAATTGCTTCCCCTGTAGGAGATGTGCCGAGCCTGATCAATCCGCCGGAAGGTTGCAGGTTCCATAGCAGATGCCCTTTTGTTATGGAAATATGCAAAACAAAAGAGCCCACATATGCTGATGTAAACGGGGTAAAAGTTCTGTGTTGGTTATATGGCGGGAATGGAAATTAAAACCACGATAAAAGCTACAATTCTTATAGCTATTTTTTCAATTTTTCTGGAAGTCACCCCAAGGAATTTTCTGAATTATTTAATATTCCTTTCAGTTTCATACGCACTTGTAATAATATATATTATGTGGAAGAGGAATTTTAAATTTATAATCACCGATTCAGACATAGAAGTAAGGAATTTCATGGTATACCATAAGATTCTAAGCAGGAATATTACAGAAGTATTTGCAACCAGTGGATATCTGCAAAGAAAATTTGGCCTGGAATCTATATATATAATTTCTAAGGGCAAAAATTTGTTGATAAAAGATAAACCTCTTAATAATGATTTTCACAAGGATCTGAAGAAACTGGTCGGTGAGAGATTTCAGGAAGAAGAAATCAAACCCATCAGTTGATCTGCATTAGATGGCTTTTTGAGCCTGAATAAAACTCAGGCGGGTTCGTTGGTTGCCAGTTTTTCAACAATCGCCTTCACATAAAATAAAACATGCTCGGTAAAACTCTTTTGAAAATTATTATATACCTGCGAGTTTCACCCAAAAGTTGATGATTAAACCATTCTATACGTAATATTGTTTAAGAAATGTCGATATATATAACCATAACATTTATATTATGAGATTTACTAATTAGACCAATGACAAAAAATACTAAAGCAATATTAGCTGTCGTTGTTGTAGTCATTTTGGTAGCTGCCGGCGTTTCGGTGTTTGAATTTTATCACCCTGCCAGCAAGCCAGTTTTTACTGATACATCACAAACTGCTGCGCCTGGAGAACTTGATCCAGCCACAGGGTTTTTTACGACAGATGAGCCTCTGTACACCGCATTGTACCAGGAACTTACCAGTTTCCATGGCACTGGTGTAGGAGTTGAGCCGGTTCTAGCTAAAAGCGTATCGAATGTTTCTGAAAGAACATATACCTTTAACCTTAGGCACCATGTAACTTTCAGCAATGGAAAGCCCATGACTGCACCAGATGTCTGGTTCTCATTATACAGAACCATAATAATGGGGCAGGGAGTGGACACTTCAAACTATGCAAACATTCTGTTTAATGCAACAGACTATGGAAAAACAGGAGTAAGTTTACCATGGGGCACAATAAACGCATTTGAGAATGACACCTCTTCCCACTACAATGTAAAAGGTGCAAATTTCACTGCGACCACAACTAACACTGCAAACGCACTTGACTATGTCCTTTCAAACTTTAACACAAATGCATCCAACATGAAGTTAATGAATTACTCAAACCAGGCTGTCGTTGTGAACAACAATTACAGTGTAACAGTCAAAGGCATGTTTGTTTATTCATTTATGCTGTCTGACCTTGCAGGCTGGTGGGGAGCAGTTGTATACCCAGCTCAGATCGATGCAAATGGTGGAGTTGTATACAACCAGCAAAACACATACATTAATGACAATGGGGCAATAGGAACAGGAACATATGTTGTTTCATCTGCAAGCGCAGGTTTAGACACAGTGGTTCTGAAGAAGAACCCTAACTACTGGTATGGAAACAGCACTGCTGTCCCATCAGTTGCACAACCAGGCCATATACCTGAGATAGTCATAAAATACGGTCTATCCCACGCAGACAGAGTTCTGGAATTCGACAAGAACACATCACAGATTTCAACAGTCGCACCTGGTGCTTTCAAAGATATCATAACGAACTTCTACAATTCAGCAGAAGCCAACATAAGCTTAGTGCATTCATTCAAGATAGACGGAGTGTTCTATTTCTCAATGAATATGCAGAGATCATTTACAAGCAATGTCCATTTCAGAAGGGCCCTTATCGAAGCAAACAATTATTCTGAGCAGTCAAGTGTATACGCTAATAATTACAACAATCAATCCGAATCATATAATGAGCTTGGACCAATATCACCGTCATATGGATCTGCATTCTATAACCCATCAAATCTTCCTTTACAGAGCCAGAGCCTTAAATATGCACTGCAGAACATTTCCATAGCTGGCAATCAAACCCACTTCTATGTTACTGTTGGTGGAAAAAAATACGGCGATATAGCAGGTTCAGATCTGACAACTGCAGTTACATTCAACCTTACTGGAATAGCACCACTCAACTCTATTGAAACTGCACAGTTTACATATGCAATATCATCATTCGCGAAAATAGGGCTTACCTTTGCATCAAAAACAGTAACTGAATCCACTTTCGCAGGATTGACAAAAGCTTCATCATTCCCAAGATTCATGGATCTTGGGTGGGTTCCTGATTATCCAGACCCAATAGGACAACAGCTGATGCCAGTATATGATATCGCTATGGGTGGAGCACTTGGTGGAAATGACGCTTTCGCAAACAATTCAACACTGCAGTCACTGTTCTCCAAGCTCGACTTCCAGAGCACAGCAGTCCAGCAGAACGCAATGAACCAGATCTACAACATAACATACAACCTGTCTGCATACATATGGCTTCCAATGCCTAATTCAGTGTTCTTTGTACAGCCATACGTCCATAACTTCATTTACAATCCATATGTTGGTTACTTCTACAACCTGTTGACAATCTCATACCACGGAACATCTGGATCGGCTGCAGTGTCTGCGGCTATTTCTGGAAATAACCCTTCCAACAGTGGACCGGAATTTGTATCTGCAATGCAGGTAGATTCCAGCTTATTTAGCAGGTTGTTTTAAACAACCAATTTTTAATTTTTAAAATTATAATATAACTTTTTTAAAGAAATTCCAATTTTATTATAGCTGATTTTACTGTTTTTATTATCCTATTGATACCGTAGTATTGTGGAAAAAATTGAATACGGGGTTCAATCGTGTGTTATTCTTTCTCCAAGCCTGAAAAACTTTCCCCGGTGGAATACGAGTGGCTTCAGGGAATCATCATAATATCCGTTCAGGACTTCCCCAATAAATGCAGAATGGTCTCCTACCTTGAATTCACCAACGACTTTGCATTCATAATTTGAGATGCATCCCGAAATTAATGGAGCCTTGATATATTTGGCTTTGAAAGTTGACACACCTGCCTTCATGAACTTATCCGTGTCCTTTAAGGAGTAATTGCCTGCTATGTGTGCAACCTCACCCTGATTTTCAGAACAGTAATTGATCCCAAATTCACCTGACCT
>JAJZKX010000136.1 GCA_021850745.1 Thermoplasmata archaeon | reverse complement strand
TCACACGGAAGAGCAGCGCTGTATACAATAATCAGCAAACTGGAGGCATTGGCAAAATCCTGAATTAATTTAATTTTTCCGGACCTATTACAGAGAATTTTGGATTCCTTGAAATTTTTCCGGATAAATTTTAGAAATATAGATATAGCAATATTTATTAGGAACTGGGAAATATTAAATACACAATAATAATTCGGTGAGTTAAAATGGTACTGTCTGAAGAGAACGAAAAACTGGCTAGATATCTCATTATATCAGATATACCCAGAAGCGTGGCGTATACACTGGTTTACATAAGAAACAAGGGCGAGATTACTAGCGTGGAAATTGAAAGAGAAACAGGGTTGAGGCAACCAGAAGTCTCTATTGCCATGCAGTGGCTGAGACGAAAAGGTTGGATCAACAAGCGAAACATGAAGAAAGAGGGAAAAGGGAGACCTATTCACGGTTATAAACTTTCCAAGAATTTTGGAGAGATTCTTGAGGAAATAATCCAGGATCTGTCAAATAAGATTGCTGAGATAAACACAGATATAGATCAGCTTAGAAGCTTCCAGAAATAAATATTGTCAAGGGTTTATTTTTTAATAACCCATTATTTCAATTTTAATGTACTCGCCGACTTTTCAGAACCTACTATAATCTCCGAAGCCATTCCTACAAACAACCCGACTTCCACAACACCGGGAATCGACTTGATCTTTTTCTGGAGCATCTCGGGATCTGGTATTTTTCCAAATTCACAGTCAGCTATGAGATTGCCGTTATCTGTGACAAATTTACCGTTCTGCCTCAGTTTGCAGTGAGACCCCAGTTTTTCTATATGGCTGATTGTTCCTGATGCGTAATAAGGGGTGACCTCTACGGGCAATGGAAATGAACCAAACTTGTCACCCGCCATCTTCTCCTTATCAACTATTATGCATACATTCATGCTGTTGTAGGCTACTATTTTTTCCCTCAGGAGTGCTCCTCCACCTCCCTTTATGAGATTTCCGTTTCCATCCACCTGATCAGCACCGTCAACGTCAATATCCATTATTCCCTGAAAATCGTCCATTATTTCTATTCCATGGCTTCTTGCCAGATCAGAAGACCTTATGGAGCTTGACACTCCCTTAATTTTAAGGCCAGAGACGACTTTTTTCCCAAGTTCTTCAATAAAGTAATTCACTGTGGAACCTGTTCCGATGCCTACTATCATTCCATCCCTGATCAGCTTTGCAGCCTCTTTTGCAGCCGATTTTTTTTCATCCTCAATTAATGACAACTCAATTCCTTCCCTTCCTAAAATATTTTCAGGAAGTTGAAAAACCTTTGCCAAGCTGATCAATGTTCTCATTTTGGCTACCTTGTTATGCAAGTTACCATTATGTGTGAAATAAGTTCTGCAAAAAACATATATCAAATAGCTATCAAGTTTTCATGGAATCTAAATCCTGGAAAGAATCATACACTGAACTGGAGAGGCTGGTATTGCCACCCGACACAAATATCTTCAATGCACTTTACGGCGGAAGGCTTGTGGAATGGATCGATAACGTTGCCGGAATAGTTGCCACAAGGCATTCAAGGCGCAGAAATGTCACTGGGAGTATTGACAGTCTATTCTTCCTTGTTCCCATACATCTTGGTGATATAGTAACCATAACCGGCAAGCTGAACTATGTGACCAGATCCACAATGGAAATAGAGGTGAACGTGACAACAGAGGAGGGATTGACGGGAACCAGAAGAGTGGCAACCAAGAGCTTCCTGACCTATGTTGCAGTGGATCAGGATGGGAAACCGACAGACATACCGGGAATGAAGATTGAGACTGATGAGGAAAAGAAAATATTCGAGGAAGCTGCCGAGAGGAGCAGGATTAGACTTGCACAGCTCGCAAAAATAAAAGCCGATCTAAAGAAATAAAGGCATTATCAGCCTCCAGAAATTATTCGATGGGAACATCGGATTACCATGACTCTCTTGTGGAAACGGGGTCAATGTTTCAAACTCGTTGACACACACTTTCAAAAATTTTGCCATTTCCGGGATTACTTTTGTAAATCCGGAATTTAGACATGTTTCCTTTTATCCATATAATATGTTAACCAAAGCAATAGCGTATCTCCGGCCAGTTTCAAATGTTATTCTAAAGACTCCCGACAATTGTCCTTTCATTTTAAAAAATTATATATCTAGTGCACTTATGGTATTTATGGTCATTAATACCACAAATATACTTAGTGTAATAAATGCCATTAGTGGTAGCACACAGCAGATTTCAACCATGATAAACCGTGTTTATGCCGTTGTTGCTTCCATTTCTGCAGTCCTCATCGGCCTTCTGTGGATTCCTATAGCCATAGGATATTTCAGCACGGATGAGAACCGGAAGTTTGAAGCGCGCACTCGTACCAAAAATGCCCTCATAGGGACTCTCATCTACATTTTTGCCATGAGCGGGGCACTTTACGCTGTTCTCAATTATATAATAACGGGCGCGTGATTCTCTGATTGGTCTTTCTGATGTGGAAGGGCTCATATCCGCTGTGCTTACCGTTATTGATGATGCTCTCTCGCCACTGATTTCCCTTTTCTGGTACTATGCCGTATACTATGGCCTGAATCCAAACTATTCATTTGGAATATTCAAGCTGGCAGGCCTCTCCGGACTTTATAATACCCTACTGGGAAATTTTTACATCCCCGTGATTTCACTCATACTTATTGCATCATCGTTTGTATATGTGGCCAGAAACTCCATTCTGGAGCCTTCTTCATCCGGGAAGTTCATAATACGCCTCGTCATTTCTGTTTCAGTCGGAATCCTGGCATACCAGATATCCCTTGCAGTGCTTGACATTTCCAGGTCCATATTTCTTGTTCTGTGGAATGGAAACATAAACTGGTACAACATAATGATCAACATAAATTTGCCATCCCAGCTTTCCCAGAATCTTTCAGGAAACAACATGGGAAGCCTTCTCCTGAATCTGGTATTCTATTCTGGATATTTTGCAGTCATCATGGCCCTTCTTGGCATGCTGGCACTCAGGCAGGCTCTGATCCTTTTTTTCATGGTAACACTGCCCGTGTTTACAATTCTTTCTGCTGTCCCCGGAATGGAAAAGACAGCGGTAAGCTTCTGGAAATTCTTCATCGGGCTCTCGGTTCTGCCATTTTTCGTACTTATTCCCATTTATATAACCACTCTTGTTCCGGACGATTTTATCCTCAGGCTTGCACTGATCAGCCTTGCAGCCATGATGCCCATTCTGCTTTTCAGTCAATCCCCTATTTTCAGGTTCAGCACCATTACTTCATTCCTTTCCGGAGCATCCCTCGGTTCAACCATTGAATATGGGGCTGCGGGTGTACAGGGATTTGCGGCAATTGCTACCGGAAACTCCGGCATAAACTCAGTCACGGGAGTTGCAGCACTTCCGCTGATGCGGAACATCAAATTCTCTCCATCCGGAAATAATGGGAATGGAGGGATCGATTTCAAGACAATTGAGCAGGGTGAACTCAACACAGGAATAAATGATCATGAAAAGCTATAATGAACGCGTTGCAAAAAATGTCCTTAGATACGAATCCAATATTTTTGGAATTGAATACAGAAGATTTATGCTGTTAATCCTGTCCATAAGCTTAGCTGCACTCCTTTTCAAGTTCACGCTTTATGGTTCAATACTTTTTCTTCTAATCTCGTTTATATTTATTTTCTGGAAGATCCATGGTGAAGTTGCCGGAACAGTTGCCTGGCACTGGCTTATACGCCGTTTTTCCAGATCTGAAGGAACCATAAGAAACGCGTACGCTCTGCATGAAATGGAAGGCACGTTTATTGCCAGCATTGAAAATGAAGCTGCCGGAATACTTGAAATCGGATCGGAACAGTTTCACAGCATTCCACCCGGTGATCTGAAAGCTGTTGACGAAAGCATACGCATTCTTCTTAACAAAATTGACTGCAGCATTGAATTTGTCAGCATACCTCAAGTTCTGGATCCAGCCGGATATTTGCCGGATCAGACAGGAGAGATTGAGAGAGACTATGCAGAACTCCTGGAATATGCTTTCAGGGACGTGTATTATTTTAAAAGTTTTGCAGTGATGCATTCTTCTGCAGGTACTTCAGGTTTTCAAAGTGCTGCACTGAAAATAATGGAAGAAATGGAAAAACTAAGACGTGATATTGCTGTCCTTGGGTTTACGGCAAGAAGGATTTCCTCAAGACATGAATTTGAGGAAATCTTCTCGAATATAGTGTAGGGTACCTGACATGGATAAAAACAAGCATAGAGGTTCCACTGAAGATTCACAGGGAACAATTCAATCCAGGCATGATTTCTGGACAGGCAGGAATTATTTCAGGATCAGGAATTATGAAACCATGTATAAAACCATAGATATGACTTATTCTTTAGGCCATTCCTATGAATCCATAATTGAGAGCTTTGATTTTCCCATTATCGCCAGATTTAAGCTTGAACCCTTAGAAAGACAGAAGAGTGATAGAATACTGGCTGGACTTCTTTCTTCAAGGCATGCGGAAATGAGGTTCCATTACGGTAAAAAGAGCCATTTATACGAGGACCTCAAAAGAGAATCGGGTGAGGTGGAGTTCCTTTCAGACCGTGTCAGGAATCAGGATAACACAATGTTCTACCTGGACATAGCATTCGAGATAATGGGAAGAGACCCGCTGGAACTAAAGGAGAATACCTACAGATTTGAATCTGCCATGAATTACCTGGGAATTTTAAACCGCAGAATATCAAATATAAACGGAAGAACCCTCCGAAATCATTTCTCATTGAAAAGACGGAGGGAAAATCCCTACATCATTGATTCCAGGTCTGTTTCTTCCATACTGCCTGTATACTCGACTCCGCAGCCAGGCAAGGGCGTGTTTGTGGGAATTGATTCCATGAATGAAAAGCCCGTAATCATTGACAGCTTCCAGAATGAATCATTCAATTCGGTCATAGTGGGAGAGACCGGATCAGGAAAGTCATTCTTTTCAAAGATATTCCTGAGGAGATCGATTGCGTCCGGAAATGCCGGCAAGATCTTCATTGTTGACCCACTCAATGAATATGCTGCCGATATGTTCGGGCCGGGGGCAGTCGAAATAAATTTCCGGAAGGGAGACCTGCTTGATCTTTCCCTGGGAGGATCCTTGGATACTGACCTGATATCCCCTCTGGCTTCAATAATTTCCAGTACAATTTTTGGAGACGACAGGATGAAAAAGGAAATTGAAAACCACATTGAATCTGTTTTGCAGGAAAATCCGGAGGAGAAGGCGGCGGATATTATCCACAGCATATGGAGCAAATACGGGATGAATTCCAGTGGATCAAAAGCCTTGAATTTCATCAGTTCTGAATCCTGGATGAGCGATCATATCAGCGTGGTTATTTTCAAGACGGACATACTGGAGGAGGAAACTTCGGAAAGCCTCCTGCCGGAACTGATTCTTTCCATCTTTGTATATTCAGTTCACACCCCCGGAACAAAGAAAATGCTTGTTATAGACGAAGCACACCTGGCACTATCAAACCGGAGTGCCTCAGGAATACTTTCGAACCTGAGCAGGCATTCAAGGCACTACATGCTTTCAATAATATCGATAACCCAGAGCCTGGACGACCTGTTCGCCTACCGGGATAATAAATCACTTCTTGCGAATACATCATCAATATTTGTCTTCCGGACCAGGTCCATGAAAGAGGAATATGCTAAAATGCTTAATCTTGAGGGTTTTGGAGAACCTGATTTTCATT
>JAJZKX010000135.1 GCA_021850745.1 Thermoplasmata archaeon | reverse complement strand
CAGGACACTGGAGCTTCTGCCATCCCTAGATACGAGGAAAGTTATCCGCCACACTCTAGTTAATGGCATAAACATGCCATATCTGGACGAATACACAAAGATGGATTCCACAGCCCAGCCTGATTTCATAGAATCAAAGGGTTACGTTCATGTAGGGCAGAGCATCCAGAGGCTTGGAATAGAGAATATGCCATCCCATGAGCAGGTTAGGGAATTCTCCATTAATCTGGCGGAACGCCTTGGTTATTCCTTCCATAAAGAGAGGGCTGACAGCAGGGTAACACTTCTCACAAGAAGAGACTCAGGCATAAGAATAGACTTCAGCAGTATCTGATCCTTCTGAAAAGCAGGATTTAACCAAATTACAGCTATAACTGCCGGATTCCATTACTTGAAGGATTCAGACCCGGAAAAAGGTTATAGCGCTTGACTCCATGACAGTGTGACTTCAGATGGACTTTTCATTTACAGAAGACCAGGAGCTCCTTAAGAATTCAATTAAGGAATTCGCAGAACGTGTAATTTCAAAGAATCTCGATGAGATGATTAATTCTAAAAGAATTCCTGAAGAGATATTTTCGGAATTCAGAAGAATGAACCTCTTTGGTGTCTCTGTTCCTCAAAAGTTTGGAGGAATGGGCGCCTCACCGGTGGATATGGGAATAATAGGTGAGGAGATAGGGCGTGCAGATCCTACTGCCTCAATATCTGTGCTGTACCTGGTGCATAACTCCTGGAGTTATCTTATTTCCAGATATGGCACTGAACTCCTGAAGGCAAGCACCCTCCCAAAGATAGCATCCGGAGAGCTTATAACAGGAATAGCGACAACTGAGCCTTCCTGCGGCTCCGATATATCTTCCATAAAGACCACAGCAACCAAAAAGGGAAATTCGTATATCATAAACGGAGAAAAATCATTTATCAGCCTTGCTTTAGATATCAAAGAGAGAGGCGGCGGATTCGTAACTTCTGCAAAGACAGATCCCTCAAAAGGGGCATCCGGCATTTCTCTCTTCTATGTCCCATACAGCGATAAGATTGAAATTTCAAAGCTAGAGGAGATGGGGCGTGAGGGCTCCACTTGGGGTGCAATCAGGTTCAATGATGTCGAAATTCCGTCAGAATATCTGCTTGGTGAGGTAAATAGAGGATTCAACATAATACACGAAGGATTTGAGCTTGCACGAAGCATTATCGCTGTTTCTTCCGCAGCTATGGCACTCAGGGCCCTGGATGATGGAATGGATTATATAAAGGAGCGTAAGGCCTTCGGCACCACCGTTGGAAAATTTCAGGGAATACAGTTCCAGCTTGCTGAAGATGTAGCAAAGATGGAAGCAGCCCTGACACTGGGATACAAGGCCCTTTGGATGTATGGAGAAGAACAGGCAGAAAGAAGGTTCAACAGATTCCAGGTGACAAAGGAAGTTGCAGTGGCCAAACTGCTTTCAACAGTGTGGGCATTTGATGTGATAAATGACAGCCTTCAGTGGCATGGCGCATACGGTTATTCAAAGAACAACATGCAGGAGATAGCGCTCAGGGCCGTAAGATCATTCCAGCTTGCAGAGGGATCCAGGGAGATAATGAAGATGATCATCGCCAGAGAATCGCTTGGGCATGAATATTACAGGAAGTGATAATCTGGCAGAAGAACAGATATCCATAGATTACTTCGGTAAGATAGATATCAGAACTGCCAGGGTAACTGAATGCGAAAAAGTTCAGAAATCCAGGCACCTGCTTCGCATTGTCGTTGAAGCTTCAGGCGAAAAGAGACAGATTGTGTCCAGCATCTCTGATTACTACAAACCGGAAGAGATGGTGGGCAAGACAATTCTTGTAGTGTGGAATCTGGAAAAGGCCACCATTATGGGCCTGGAGAGCCAGGGAATGCTTCTGACTGTTGAGAAAGATGACTTTCTGTCCCTTCTCACCACGGACAGGGAATCTCCTTCAGGATTGAGAGTGAGCTGATGGATGACCTTGAAAAGTACCGTCCCACCAGGGTATCTGATCTTATTGTAAATAACAAAATCCTTGAACAGATAACTCAATGGCTCCGGTCATGGGAAAACGGAGTTCCTGCAAAAAGAGCCATCATACTTCATGGCCCACCTGGAACGGGGAAAACCACCACCGCATATGCAATAGCAGGGGAAATGGGGCTTCCAGTTGTGGAGATGAATGCCTCCAATGAAAGGAGCTCTGAATCTATGAAACAGGTTGCCCTGATGGCATCACTTTACAGGGATCTTTCAACTTTTGACGAATCCGTTAAGAGGGAATATGATCACATAATCCTTATCGACGAGGCAGACAACATTTTCGAATCTAGAAACAGCAGAGTAGGCGGAGACACAGGAGGCCTTACTGAACTTGCGAAAATAATAAAATCCAGCAGGTCACCAATAATTATCACCATGAATGAATTCTATGACTTCAGAAGAAAAGCCGCTGGCAAGGACATTGTGGCAAACTCCGTCGTGATAGAGTTCAGGCAGTTTCAGAGAGTCAGAGACAGTGATTATAAGAGCTTCAAGTTATCACTTCTTCAGAGGATCAGGCATATTTCTGAAGAGGAGGGTTTGCAGTTTGATCCATCAGTGGTTGAAAGGGCAATCGAAGTGAATCGTGACGACATAAGGAGCATAATCAATGATTCACTTTCTTCTTTCTCCTATCGTGGAGAAGGCGCTTCTGGGTTTGAAAACGGAGGCAGGGATAGCGAGACCTCCATATTTGACTGCATGAGAGATACATTCAAATCCAGGGACTATGATAGGATTCTTCAGGATCTCTTTGGCAAGGATTTTGAAACGGAAGACTACCTGATGTGGATTGATGAAAATGCAAGGAGCGAGGTACAGGAAACTGAAGACCTCGAGTCTGTTTACAGGCTTATTGCGGAAGCAGATATATTCATGGGAAGAGTAATGCACAAACAGCATTACGCCTTCAAGGGGTATGCAGAGGAAATACTGGCTGGGGTTTCCTTTGAAATTGCCAAGCCAAACACCCATTTCGTGAAATATGATTTTCCAAAGAGAATACTTAGAATGTCTAGGATGAGGGATGGAAAGGAAACGAGGCGCTCTCTTCTCACAAAATTATCCCGAATTTGCCACACAGACAGATCTGTGCTGGAGGATAATATGTGGTATTTCAGGTCACTTGCAAAGTCAAAAAAAGCCCTTGCAGAAATGCAATCAGTTCTTTCCCTTACCGAGAAGGAGGTCACCCTCCTTAAGAAGGGGTGATTCTTCTTCAATTATCGTTTCCATGGTTTTCTTAAGCTTCTTTACTGTCCCACTTGTCAGGACTGTTTTCAGGCCAGCGATCCCATTGATGTATGATATTGCCTTGTCTTTGGTAAACTGGTCCGCCAGAACTATCATGAAGGAACCGTTTCTGAACTTCTCCTTGCATCCAAATTTTCTGTAAAGTTCTCTCCTTGCATATTCAAGAATGCTGATATCGGTTTCAGCACGAATAAGGATATATCGCTTGCGTAAGAGAGACCCCTTCATGGTCTTTTGAGATGCAAGCCTCGAATTAAAATCCTCCTGTTAGGTTTAATCTGAAAGGTATCATCTTACCAGATTGGCTGTGTTCATATCATAGGCTTCTTTCCATTCTTAAGATCATGGGAACAGTTCGGGCAACAGGCATATTTAAGGCGCCCAGATACCATTACTCTTATAGGGCTATTTTCAAATGTTTTGCCGCAGTAATCACAGGTAACCTTTATGTCCTGTGAGATGGCACTTCCTGCAACCCGTTTCTTTGCTATTCTTATCTCATCAACCCTGATCCCATCCAGGATGTGGAGATCTTTATAGAACAGAATGACAATGAATGAAGAGTCTATCAGTTCAAAGTGCTCCAGAAGCTTGTCCTCGTCAATTCCTTCAATGCTTGGAACCTTTGCTATCAGAAGATCATTATTCTCCTGTTCCGTAAGGATCGTGAAACGTGTGATCCATCCCTCCGAGGTCATGGAGTCAAGCAGCCTTGCTATTCTGGTTCTGTTTGTGCCAAGTTTCCTTGCCAGCTCAACAGTGCTCTCCCTTGAGTTCGCTTTGAGCAATTCGGCAAGCCTGAATTTCATCTCATTGTCGCTGATTCGCATAATGATAATATTTCAACGTAATATTAGGCATTTTGTATCATATTCATTAAATGGGTGGGCACAATTACTATTGTCAATAACTCTTCAGTTCATTCCAGTAATGAATTGAATCAAGGTGATAATGTGCCAACTGATCCTGTTTGCGGAATGTTCGTATCTGAGGCGTCTGACCTGAAAATGACCCAGGATGGTGAAACTTACTATTTCTGTTCAAGAGATTGCCTGGACAAGTTCAGTAATCCTGAGAAACAGGCACAGAAGCTTAGATTTAGGCTTATTGTTGGAATTCTCTTTACTATTCCTGTTCTTGTTTTAACATACACAGTCACTGCAAGCTATTTGAGGGACTATATTCTCATTATTCTGGCATCTCCTGTTCAGTTTTATTCAGGATACGTTTTCTATTCCGGTTCTTTTCATTCACTGAAAGAAAGATCTGCTAACATGGATATTCTCATAGCTGTAGGTAGCAGCACTGCCTTTGGTTTTTCTGCAGCTGTTTCACTTGTGCACATTGCTTTGATTGGACCAGGTGAGGTTTATTTTGATGCGTCCTCGGCCATAGTAACGCTGATTCTTGTAGGCCAGTACATGGAAAGCAGATCTAAACTCAGGGCAAACATAACTGCAAGAAATCTGCTTGGCCTCCTTCCGGACAAGGTACATTCTGTAGGGCCAGACGGATCAGTTTCAGATATAAATTCAGATTCTATAAAAATAGGCCAGACAGTTCGTGTATATCCTGGTGACCGGATACCGTGCGATGGCACCGTTGCATCTGGTGAAAGTGAGGTTGACGAATCCATAATAAGCGGAGAGCAGAAACCCGTAATGAAGATAAAAGGTGACAGGGTTATCTCTGGGTCTATTAACATCAATGGCTCCATTGATGTAACTGTTGAAGCCATGGGAAAAGGCTCAAGCCTTGATGAGATCAACAGGCTAATAAGAAAAGCTGCGACTGGGCGAACCAGATTTCAAAGGATCACTGACAGTTTCTCCTCAATTTTTGTACCTTCAATACTTACGACAGCAACAATAACAGGAATATTCTGGTATGTGTTTCTAACCCTTTCCGGGTACCATGATCCGTTTCTGATTGCTCTGCTCTCCTTTGTATCCGTTGTTGTGATAGCATGTCCCTGTGCAATTGGCCTTGCAACCCCTGTTTCACTCCTTGTTGCTGCCGACTCATCACTCTCATCTGGAATAGTCATAAGAAATCCGGGAGCGGTTGAGAGGCTTGCAAAGGTGGACTATGTTGTTCTTGACAAAACCGGGACGATTACTGATTCCATTCCAGAGGTAACAGGCATCATTGAGAATGGAATGCCCCAGGAGGATCTCCTCAGATTTGCGGTTTCACTTGAGTCACATTCAACCCACCCTTATGCCCGCGCAGTTAGAAAAAAAGCAGCAATGTCTGGCATAACACCCCTTCCTGTCACAAACATTCGAGAAACTCCCGGAGTGGGAATTTATGGCATCTGTGAAGGCTTGAATGTTGGGATTGCAAGGATTTCAGTTAGTGGAAAGCCCGGTTTCTCTCTCACTATAAATGATCAGGAAAAAGGAAGATTCGAGCTAAGTTACCAGATAAAGGAAAACACTGCCGAGGGGATCAGAAAACTCCATGAGAGTGGCATTGAAGTTGCAATAGTATCTGGCGACAGTGAGGAGGAGGTTAGGAGGATATCCTCAATCACTGGCGCGGACTCATTTA
>JAJZKX010000003.1:21325-23238 GCA_021850745.1 Thermoplasmata archaeon | reverse complement strand
TTCAAGGAGGCCGTGGAAACTTTTCGCAACCACGCAAGATGCATTTCCTGAGCTAACCCTGGAAAAATTGGGATGGCTAACGGTATCCATTTAATTATATAAATGACTCCCTACCTATCCTTTTAATTAAATAATCGGATAGTTTTAGCCACTTTGAATTTCTATTATTACGATGCAGGAGCCTAAACATAGAAAAATCTAAATCATAATGGTGGTAATTAGTGGGAAATCAGGATATCATGCAAAATGCTCTCCAGTATTGAGTTGAATTCTTCCGTTTTTGATAGGCTAGGAATATGATCTGCGCCCTCCAAAATCATTAATTTCGATCCCTTCAAAGTTTCGTGGACTCTTTTTACCTGCATTATAATGCCAGGAAGGTCCCTGTCCCCCAAAATCATTATCACAGGCATTGTCAGAACATTAAGTCGCTTGAAAGCCAAGGGTTCAGGTGAATTCTGGAATTTTTGCCAATCTTCTTGTTCTCTGAGGACATTCTCCTGTGCAATGTCCAGCAACCATTCACGCTTGTCTTTTGGTATTCGTGACGCCCACATATCAACATCTATTGCCGCTGCATCCCTCAACTTTCCATTTTCAACCAGGTTTTTGTAATTTTCCTCTAGGCTATCAAACTGAGACACGAGTTCATCTTCTTCGGGTCCAGAACTTTCGTAACCTTTTATTACGAAGTCAAATGGTATTAATCCGGCAACCATTTCTGGATACTCCACTGAGAAATCAAAAGCTATTCTACCGCCGTTTGAAACGCCTACAAGGACCGCGTTGGGTATTCCAAGTGCATCCAGGAGCATCTTCAAATCTGAAGCATCAGAATAAGGACTATTGGGGACGGAGGATTTGCCGAATCCTCTTACATCGTATCGAATTACTTTGTATTTTCCAGAAAAACTGGCGAACTGCATATCCCACATCCTGGAATCCAAGAATCCTGCGTGTATGAAGACAACCGGCAATCCAGTTCCTGAAGACTCGTAATATATCCTCCCACTGTTGACATTCACGAATCCGTGTTCCATGCGCACGTCATTTAATTTTTCATATTAAAGCTTCCGTGCTAAAAATTTCTCCATTATCCTATCCTTACCTTCTTTACCTAAATTTCTGGTGTTCGGGGTTATAGGAATACTACCCTTAACATTTTCCTGACCAGTGAAAGTATATGCAAATTGTTTGATATCCACCTAATTATGACGCCCTACCTATCCTTGACCAATTGTGGTACAACTTATTCTATGGTGTTTCGTACAACCAAAGACTAGACTCAAGAAACTCTTAGGAAACGATACGGTCAGGAACTTGTACGAGAACATTGGGGCAAGGTCTGACCTGGGATTTTACATGCCTGATGGATGGATAATGCGAATAGTAGGTGAACAGGTATCCGTACTTCCTTTCCAGATTGTATACCGGTTTCGGGTATTTCGGCGACCATCGGTCACCCAGTCATTCCCCGCTTCCTACGTCTTCTCAGAAGCTGAGCTCTGACGCGCTTGGCTTAGCCGCCAGACGAGCCCCGGATGAACTTCAAGAAGCTTCGCGCGCCTCTCGTCTGTCTCTCCGGCGATCATGGCAAAGGCATTCCTTTCACCCTTTAGGAGGCGTTTTCGTAGAAACTGGTTCTCACGGGTCGCACGGATGAAGGACGGTTCTTGTTTCTCAAGGCCAACCGTCGCAGCCTCCTTGATCTGCTTCAAGGAAGGTGCGCCATCAGTTGTTCGAAGGACATCCTCAAGCTTGTCCGGTCCATAGTCTACGTTCAGTCGGACAGGATAATCCAGACGGTACCACTCTGCATCCGAAAGAAAGGAGTATGCCAGGTACATGGACCTCGAGCGTGGCTTCTGTTGCCACTTGGCGTTGATTATGAGGTACATATCAAACAGATCACG
>JAJZKX010000003.1:0-21315 GCA_021850745.1 Thermoplasmata archaeon | reverse complement strand
GCGGGCGGCATGAGAGTGATTCGGTTCAGGAGATCAAGGTCGATCTTCATCTGGTCACGGGTCCCGAGTGAGTTAAGGTAGCTCATCCGCAGGGTCAAGCCTGCATCCGCGGTTTCCCTCCTCACCTGGTATCCAATTCCCTTGACGGTGTTTTCTACGAGCGCTACGGCCCTCTCACGTTCACTGGACCCGGGATGGGCGTGAGGGAACCCGGTCGCCATGAGGTCCATGTCGACGCTCAGCCGGGGTACATTAGGCCAATGAAAGACGTTGAGCGCCGTTCCACCCTTGAGAGTGAACTTTCCTTTGGTCTCCTGGAGAGATTGAATCTCGCGGAGTACGCCAAGGAGTCAATAAACTTTCTCAGCAGTCGCCTGTAGAAACCCTTGGTCGATCGCGTCACGGATCTCTGCTCGTTCCACGGCAACCATTTCAGGCCCTCCCTGGATAGATAACCTTGAATCTCGTATCAAACCTGTTGCGAATGTCGTACGGCTTGGTCGCGAAGTAAATGGGGCTCATTCGACTTACAGATTCCTGAATTTCCAAAAGAGTCCCGCTAAATCGCCCATTCTCTTGATCGACGACGCTTAGCAGATGGCCTGTTCGAGCCAGTGCGGTGACTCTGGGGTTGCCGAGGATCATCAGGCGCATTTTCTTTGGATCGGCTCGTGGAAGGAGAGACCGAAAGGCTTCCAGGTCCTCCTCATAGTCCTGCATTGAGTTCGGTAGGGAGGCAAGATCGATCATAGTTCTCTCCGGTGTCGTCACGCGAAGTAACTCACCCCCTCTTCGGCTAACCGTCGTCGAACTGTCCCAGTCTCGCTTCTCAGCATGGTGCACATGCACCACGTTACCCCCCACCTTTCTCCTTCGGGAACGTACACCCGGGATCGTGACATGAATCGTCTTCCGTATGGTTTGCTCGAAGCCGAGAAGAGTGAGCGCACTGAAGTGGCTAAAGGCGAAATCCTGCCCCATGGCCTTTTGTACAACGAAAAATGGGTCCGGTCGGAATCCGTTGGGATCAACGTCCAGAGGGACACTCGCATACAATCCCTTGCTCACCAGAACCAGGAACCCTCTCCTCCTGAGATCATAGGCAAGCTTCGCGGCATTTCCATGTGAAAGCTCGAACATCTGGGCGAGTTCTGCTGTGGTGGTGACCGGTTTACGGGCTAGCTCGTGTAGGTCCTGCCGTGTCAGTCTATTTTGCTCCATGATTATTACAGTGATAGTAATAACGGCGGAGTATAATAAAGTAACCCGTTTCCGGAACATCCCTTCACCGATCCGACAGAAAGGCTCGAGGGGAAGATTTCCAGTATCGCAGGGGCCAATAGACCCCTTATGGATCTGAACTTGATTCAGTGAGGACATTCGGAGGGCAGTTCCATAGAATCTCACGTCCAGTCTTTGGTAACCGGCTATCCTGGATGTTTGACTTGTTATCTGGACGGAATAATCGTCTGAATAATCTCCACCTCAATTGCGATAGGATACCTCTTATCCTTTGAAACTCGTTTAATCCCAGCTTACGCAGGCAGATAGGTTTTTCTGAAGATTTATAAACAACACATATCTGTGAATGGGGTCAATATGAATGGCGAATGAATGAAAAGGTCGAACATGGCATCTGGAGTAACGAGAGGTGCAGGACGGGCTATAATAATACGACTGTGCAGAGCAGGTGCATATATTTATGCAATAGGATGAAGCTCAAAATTATCTGGAAGATCGGAAACAGGATGCCCAGAAACGGCATCTTCATCATTGCGTACCATGTTTAACAATTGCTTAAAGCTGTTTCGAAAAGCAAGACCATGGAAATTAGAAATCATCATAAACGTTCTTTGTGTTTCCCACCTCAATTACAAGGATCACGAGATTCTCTCTTTCTATACTCATGATTACCCTGTACTTCCCAGTTCTCAAACTGTAAAGCGGGACTCCTTTGAGACGTTTAACATAATGAAACGGATTCTTGCTGACAAGCTCCATCTTTTCCAGGATTCTTTCGGCGTCAACACTTTCCATTTTCTCCAAGAACCGGGCAGTTGTTTCTGTCCATTTTACCTCGTAATCAGGCAATCTTTAGCCTCTTCTTCACTTCATCGGTTGTATATACCCTACCCTCTTTAATGTCCTTCAGGGACATTTCTATCATCTCAATTGTATCTCTAGAAAGAGGTTCCTCGTCCTCTGCCAGTTCGGAAAGTCTTCTTATGACTGAATCGTAAGATTCGTTTGGGTATAGTCTCAAAGCATTGAGCCTTTCTTTAAGATCCTTTTTAATTTGGATAGTTGTCTCCATATTGATGTAATTATACATAGATAGTTAAAGCTTACTATGGGTATTTATAACAAGATGTAGCACCTTAGGGTGATATTCATTTAATTAATTAATCGAATCCCTACCTATCATTTGAATCGCTCTATTTTCAGCTCTCTGATTTCTAACCTCTTTGTAGATTTTATTTTCCATTTCTACACTTTCATGGATCATAACCAATTCACAACAACTTATACGCGCGATATATGTCACAAGTCTTTATCTTTTTTCGGGAAAAGTGTATAATTTAGCCAAAGGCATGAATGGAATCATGTGCTGAAACTTCAAAGCATCGAACAGGCTTCAATAGACAGGTACAATACATCCTCTCTGGCGATGTTTCTTTTCTTTGAAGATTCAACGTCCCACATATCACCACTTACATCATCACTGGCATAGAGCAACTCCGCGAGAGAAACTCCCCTGAACTCTGCTACAGCGAACAATGCCGATGCTTCCATTTCCACAGTTAAGCATCCTTCTGATTGCCTCAATTTTACCTTCTCCTTTGTTTCGCGATAAAAAGCATCCGTGGTCCAAGTTTTCGTGAAAAGATACTTGATGTTGTGAAGTGCCAGAGTCTCCGTCAGGGTTCTAAGCGCAGAAGGGGTTGCTCCAATTTCCCTACCAGGTGGCAAGTAATGATAGGATGTTCCCTCATCCCGCACAGCAGAAGTTGGTATCATCAAGTAGCCTAAGGAAATTTCCCTATCCAAGACTCCTTCACTACCACATGCTATGAATTTTCTGGCTCCAAGTGATATAATCTCCTCAAGAAATGCAGCAGCAAGAGGTGCCCCTACACCGGGGTGGAGAAGAGCAACTTTCTTTCCGTTCAACTCGATCTCATATATGGGGAAAAGACCTATGTCGCTTCTGACATTTCCCATTATTCTTGTTAATCCCTTCTCATAAAGCCGCTGAAGTACATCATTGAAAAAACAAAGCACGCAATTTTCCGGCACCCTGAACGAATCGCTTTGTGCTTCAGGGGTATTGATAGATTTTTTGTCCGGGTCAAATTCTAATATTGGATATTCTTCGCTTTTAATCGTCACATTCGGCATATCTGTTTACAAACCTCTTTAAGATGCTTTCCCTATTTTTCCTTGATCTTAGATGAGACGAAAAAAAAACTGGATTTCTCCCTCTATCTATTTATAGAACTGGGAAATCTTCTTATGACTGCTTATTTCACTCTTACAACCGCTTTTGGATTATACACTTGTGCCAAAAGGCCTGTTTTTATTTATGACTTTAACTCTGTTTCTCTTTTCATAAATCGAAAGTGCTTAAATAGTTATTCGTAATTATGAAATATAATGAAAGAAAAAATGTTACCCTTTGCCTTTTCTAAAGGTGAAATTTCCACAATAAGGGTGATCGCTGAGCATCAGGACTCGTCTATTCGTGATCTTTCAGCATTAACACGGAAGTCAGAAAGTTCTATCTCTCAAATGGTCAAAGGCTTGGAAAAGAAGGGAATCGTTGCAACAAAGAAGCATGGTATGAAGAAATTGGTATGCATATCAGACAGGAATTTCGCTCTAACCCTGCGGGAAGTCCTCAGAGCTGAACCGTATGTCCCATGGGAGACGTTGATTTCAAACTCCAATATTGCAGTGCTGCTCAAGAATGTGACAGGCGAAGAGAGCTTTGGGTATGGGATATCCTCTGTTTCCTCGTGGAGAGCAATTCGCAATCTATCAATGCATGGATTGAACATCACCTCCTCTGAGAAGCAACCGGCCGGGAACAGAAACCTTTTACGCTTCGTCAGAGAGTTTTCAGATCATGTAAGCATGGAGTACCTGACAGAGAAATTGCCAAGAGATGCAATCATACTTTGGAGGAGTGGTTATCGTTGTCTCTTCAAGATAAGGAAAAATTCCGGAAAGAAAGAAGAGAGATTACCGATTGAAACGTTTCCCACTGCACTTAGTGTTTCACCAGATTATGGAATACGATTCCTGACACAGGATTCATATTATTACCACGATCCAAACTTGAATAAGTTAACCATAGAAGATGTAATTCTTCACACCTTGCTTATAGATCCGGAAAGCCCGACATATTCCACATATGCCCTACTACTGGCTTTCAAAAATAAAAGGAATATGGACATTGATTCACTTGTTGACAAATCAATCAAATACAATCTTGTGGAAAAAACCAGAAATTTCATTAGTTATATTAGAAGCAATGGCGGAGCCAGAGAGTGGCCATTGCCCAAACCAAAGGAACTCCAGGAACAGGCTGATTTGTACGGAGTGGTGATAGGTTGATCGGTTCAGATCGGCGAAATTTTGATCTGGAATATGTCACAAAGGAACTGAGGAGGCTGGACGAAATTCTTCGTGAGAAGTTAAACATCTACCTGCTTGGTGGAGCAGTGATGGCAGTAGACGGGTTGAAACCTGGAACAAAGGACATCGATGTGATAGTTGAAAGAGAGCGGGATCATAAAATTTTGACTAATTCCCTTGAAGGATGCGGTTATCATACGTTACAGCCTCAAGACCTAACTAAACCATACAATGAACTCTCTGCGACCATTATGCAGAACCTTGAAGAATTCAGATGGGACATATTCATAGAGTATGTTGCGAAAAAACTATTCTTGACCAAGACTATTAAGCAGCGTGCCGACAAAATATACTTTGGTAAGAAACTCATTGTTTTTCTATTGTCAAAGGAAGATATGTTTCTTATGAAGGGCATGACCGAGAGAGACAGGGATTTAGAAGATATGGCGTTGATTGCAAGATCTGATATAAATTATGATCTGGTTCTTAACGAATGTACAAGTCAATCCGAAAGAGACAAAAGGGGCCATATTTGGGAATCTTCTCTTTATGAGAAGTGCGAGGAATTGAAAGAGAAATATGGAATCGACGTTCCAATACGTAATAAATTGAGAAAAATCTCTGAGGATAGAATGATCAAAGCCAAAGGGAAACGTGCCTTATGAGAAATTTACGGACTCGGGAATGAACCGTAACCCCACTGACTGCAGAACTTAAGGATGAGACTTGCACAGTTGTAGGGGGGACCCCTGGATGGTTGCGCTCAGAAGCAATGCTTGAAAAACTTCGGAGTTGCCGAATCAAATTGGAGAGATGCGGCAGCACAGGCTCCACACTTCTGCATTTCTGAATTACCAACATATGTAGCACGAGGAATCGCAAAACTTGCAGGTGGTGATCCAGATAGGAAAAAGTACGAAGGAATGATTTTGGCGAGTAAAGAACTCTCTAAGATTCTGTGGTACGACAGACGTCGATGGTACCCACCCAGACCGCTGGCAATACCTTGTAGAGGTTCTGGAGAGAGGGCTTCCCGCTAGTGACACTGGATTTAGACAATTACGTACTTGTATTTTTGTTCGCTTCTCTGCAGTTTACAGACGTGAACGCCGGTTGAAAAGAGGCTGGAATTCCAGGAGATGGTTTTGTAACACATCGAATCGCCGAGTACTGGTATCTCCATCATTGCATACCGTGTTTAACAATTGCTTACAGTTGTTCTGAAAAACAATGCCGTAGAAATTACTGAAGTGATCGCACAGTATATATGTGTTTTATGACATACAATATTGTATGGCACGGCTCGTAAGTATACGTGTGGATGAACGGACGCTGGCAGAAGCAAAGAGATTGGGGATAAATTACTCAGAAGTTATGAGGGAATCATTGAAGAATGAAATCGAGAGAAGGAACGATAAAGACTTCTTGGAAAGTCTTTACAAGATTCACAGAATGCTAAAGGACGTTGATCGTGACCAGCTTCTCAGTGATTTAAGAAAGGATAGGGGCAAAAGGCGATAGAGTGGCTTCGAGTTATGTTTTGGATTCAAGTTCACTCTTCACCTTATTCTTCCTAGATTCGGAAGAAGGTGTGCAAGAAATTCTAAAAGAATCATTTGTGCTGGATCTGGCTGGTTATGAGATTGGAAGCATTCTGACAAAGGGAATGATGGCCACATAAAAAGGGCTTGAAAAAAATCTCATACTGGATTTGACAAAAGAAATTGAGAAAGTGGTTGCAAGGATCAGAGTAATCAAACTTGAGCCGTTGGATATCGCAGAGATAATGAAGCTTTCAGTCTCAACGGGACTGACATTTTATGAGGCAACGTACATTTTCTACTGTAAATTTCATCAAATGGCTTTACTGACTGACGACAAAGAACCGTATAGAGGGGTTTTGAAAACTCAATTGGAGGTTAAGAAGGTTGAAGAGGTTTTCAATTGAGGCGTGTTCAGTTCCAGATTCAAAAGAAACCAACCATGGAAAGGCAGCGCCTTGCCTGTTTTCAGTTTCCCCAATTTAATTAATTGATTGCCTACATGTCCTTTACTAACAATGGTAGGAAAATTATTACACTAATTCTACATAAATGAAAATTAATCTTACAAGAAGACATAAGAAATTAATGGAAAATAAGAATGTTGAACACCGGTATTAGAACACAAAGGCACTATCTCAGTACCCATTCATTGATCAATCAGTTCTTCACACCTTCTTGACTGATTACCCTAGTATTTAAGCAAATGGAGAACATTCGGAGTCAAAAAGAAATGCTTTAATGTAATGAATACATTACATTCTGGTAAGGAAGAATGATCGAACTGGGAAAAATTACCTCAAAAGGTCAGATCACAATCCCGAAAGAAATCAGGGATACATTAGGGGTATCAAGCGGGGACAAAATCCTCTTCGAAAAAAGAAATGGTGATATCGTAATTAAGAAGGCTCAAAAAAATGATGTTGTCTCGGTTCTAGAGCAGACTCAACCCCTAGGAAAGAAGGCGAAAAAAATACTCAAGGGCATCAGAGGTGAGTGGGATTAAAGCCTGCCTCGATACCAATGTGTTCTTGAATGTTCTTAATAAGGAGGCAATATATTATTCCCATTCTAGAGAGGTCTTGCAAGCTGTAGAGAGAGGATCTTTAGAGGCATTCGTCCCTACGCTGGTAATTGCAGAAATGCTAACAGGTTTTTACATTGAAGAAAGAAAAACGGACGCACAAAAATTCCTGTCAGCACTCATTTCGGACGAACATATGAAGATAGTACCTCTATCAGTAGATATAGCTGCCTCTTCGGCCAAAGTCAGGGCTGAGACAGGACTCAAACTTCCAGATGCTATGATTCTCGCTACTGCAATTAAGACCCAAGCCGACTTCGTGGTTTCGAACGATGATCGCTTCCCTCCAACCTGCGAAGGTGTTAGAACAGTCAAATCCGCGGAAATGGTGGTGTTATTGAAAAGAGCAAAAAAAAAGTGAATTGCTTCTCACATTTGGCTGTCAGTGATCAGAATTATAGAAAAGATGACCGTATCCATTTAATTAATCAAACAGAGATAAAACGATTTGTTGATCCCTTCTCTGGCCAAAGAAATGGATGGGAATATTATTCTTACAGCCTCAAATGCGTAAAATTAGGCGACGAATGTTTGGATACAACCAAGGGAAGATTTTATGGCAGAAAAGTTACAAAATGCCGTGCACTGAAAAACTGCGTGCAGAAATATGTGATCGACAATATGTGGAAATATAAACCTGCCTGACGCCTGCAGGTTAGTGTGTTCTGTCGCAGGCAGCGAAATAGAGATAATTGCAATATTAAGATTCCTGTTACTTTGCGATGTCCGTAATTGGCAAAAACCGAATTTCATTTCACCAAAAAACCGGAGAAAAAGATATATTTAAATATTTCAAATTAGACTAATTCAAAACTTATAAATATTAGTTATTAAATCATATTATAAGATGAAACATATTTATGTTTACGCCAGTTTAATGATAGTTGTGTCCCTGATGGTTCCCGGAGCATATGCGTCTCCCGGAAGTTCATCGCATGCCAGTTCTTTTGGAAATTCCAAACTGCCTGGTGTTTCGTTCCATACATTTATCGCAGTCAATAATAATATGGGCATTTCAACTCCGGCAAACTACAATGAAATGATAGTTGTCAACAGTTCCCTATACTCACACTATGAAAATAGCAATCTTTCAAACGTGTGGTTCAGTTATGCCAATGGGACAGTTATCAACTCATGGCTGCAATCAGGGGGCAGTTCCTCTTATAACAATACAACATACTGGCTGAAGCTAGACTCTCCTATTGGTGGGTTCTCCAGTGCAACAGTGGAAATGAATTTTCTTCCTTTGGGAGAGATAGCGTTTAATGGAATCACTACTGGCGAAGCCCCCCAACTTACCAAGGTTTATGGGCAGTATGATAACGGGGCGCATGTGTTCGAATTCTACGACAATTTTGCAGGAACCGTTCTGAATACCTCAAAATGGATAACAACCGGTGCAGGATCTGGATCTGGAAAGGCAATTGTGAACAACAGCCTTCACCTCACTTGTGGTCATGATATTTTCACTAGAGAGAACTTCACTTTTCCTTCAATGGTTGAATCCTGTGGAATGATAGGGCAAGGCAAGTACAACTCAAGTGGTTATTTCCTTAACGGTGTGGGTTTCAGCACTGGTGGTTATTATTGCAGCCTCTCTGATATAGCTTCGGGATGGGCATCAAATAGTTCCAACGGGCCAGGAATGAGTCAATGGACTTCTACGGGGGCAACGTACACTTTTAATTATTCAAAATCTGTTAATTCCACCAAATTTCACACATATGGCATTGACATGGTAAGTGAGGGATACTTGGATGGAATCATTAATGGCCAAGTGGGAAATACTTCACGTGTATCTTTTCCTGCTGGCCCCAAGACCCTTAACGCAACAATAGGGTTCCAGTGTTGCAATTATTCACCCAATAATACCTTTTACTGGGTGTTTGTAAAGAATTCAACATCGAATGGGATGCTAAATCTGCCATACACAACGGGCTATAAAGTGTCACTGGAACCAGTCGGGCTCCCAGCAGGAGTAGCCTGGAACGGCTCTATTAACGGTATCCCTGTGAACGGGACTGGAGGGGAAAGCACCTCAGTATTTTTGATAAATGGCACATACACTGCCAATTTCTCAGGTTCAAATGGCTACGAAGCATATCCTGCCACTTTCCACTTTAACATACAGGGCATAGCACAATCTCCTTTCAAAATTTTCTTCGAGAACCCAGTAAACCAGACGTATCTAAGGGCAGCATCCACATTTTCTTCAAGAACCATGAAACAAATTCCCGGTTTTGAAAGCAATGTATCGCCAACCAGTGGAATCAGCACTATCTCTTCAACAGCAATGGATCAAAGCACCGGAACAATTTTTGCTGCTTTGATCTACCAGAATAAAATTTTAAAATATAACCCTTTGACAGGCAATTCTTCAGTGTTCAACACAAAGGTCATAGAACCCACCGGGATGTACTACGACGGGCAGAACAACTTGCTTTATGTTGATTCCGCAGCCAATGGGAACCTCAGCATTATCTCTGCATCAACCGGCATTATTGAGAAAAACGTCTCCCTTCACCAGACTATTTGCAATCTTTCTTATATCCTCCCAGGCCACAATTCCAGTATGCTTTATGTAATGACTGCACAAGCTTCGGGCATTTCAAATTTTACATCGGATGTCTATGTGGTGGATGTTAACGGAACAGTTTTGAAGGATGTGCCGTATAGCAATATGTCGTCATTTCCGCTTTTGCTTTCTCCACCCCAGGCATTCAATGGTGATTTGCTTGTTATAAACGGTACCGGGGTCCTGAGTCTTAGCCCTTTAAATGGAACAGAGAAATTTGTTGCTTTTCCAAAAGGGTTCATTGGGGCGGATATTTTAAACTATGCCAATAGTAGCCTTTTCCTTGTTGGGACCCTGAACACATCAAGCACAGGCAGCCTTATCTTCAATGCCACATCCGGTACCTTTGCCGCTGGAATACCACTAAACGGAGTTCCTCTGACTGAAAGTTATAACAACCTGGCAGGAATCGCATACGTCCAATCATATAACATTGTACAAGGCGTAGCTTCGATATCAGCAGTTAAATACTCCAATGGAAAGATACTCGCAACTGCACCATATTATAACTCTCTTTCAGAAAAAATGTTTTTTGACACTAGCAACAGAAACCTCTATATAACCAACAATTTCATAATTAACCCCGAAGAGGCACAATATATTCATATTTACAACACCTCATCTAGGTACACAGTTACATTCAGGGCTTCCGGTTTGCAAAGCGGGGGATCATGGATACTGAACCTTAACGGCACAAATCAAACTGTGGCTGGATCTCAATACACTGTGAGCGGGATAAATGGAACTTCTTACAGCTTCAGTGTTTATAACAACACACAATACTACATAAGTGGAGCAACTTCGGGGACTGTGACCATTAAGGGTTCTGATGAAACTGTGAATTTCTCCTATCATCATTATGCATATATCGTTGGAACTTTCACGCAAAAAGGGCTGAATGTAACTGTCAACGGAGTGTTGCATAGTGTGGGAAACTCTAAATTCAATATTTCCGTGGTTGCTGGAACCTACCACGTGGTAATATCTGATCAAGGTTATGTTTCCCGCTACGTAAATTTCACTTTGGCATCAGGAGGCACAGAGAATATAAGCACTGCACTGAATCACAAAGCAGCTCCTGCATCATCATCTGCAACTTATTATTATGCTGCAGCGATTGTAGCTGTTGTTTCAGTGATTGCGGCGGCAGTTGTTTATGTGAGGAGGAAGTGAACTTCGGCCATAATATTCTAAACTAAATTCTAAAATTTATTTCTCTTTTATTCATATTTTGAAGATTATCATTTTCATTGGCATGTTTTATATTTTTAAAATTTGCACTTGCTTTTCTATTGGCAATTGCACAGAATGTGATTGTGTTTAAGCCTATCACACTAGATACTTTTTTTGAAAAGATGCTGACAATAGCCGATTCTGGAATTTCGAACATGTTTCGAACACAGCTCATAGGATTTGCCAGAAGTTTTATATTGCCTTGCCAAATCATTTGTTTGTGGTTCCCGATGAGATTAGAAACGCACTGATCAAGGTCACACAAATCTTGCAAAATAAAGTTTCCTGGGCGATAGATGGCAGTTGTGCTCTTGCACTGCAGGGAATCCGTGTTACTCCGCATGATATTGACATACTCACAGACGCTGGCAATGCATACAGGATTGAAAACATCCTGAAAGAATTCCTGATTCGTGAAGTGCGCTATGGAGAAACTGATCAATGGCGATCTCACTTCGGGATATTCTCAATAGATTCAGTAAAGGTAGAAATCATGGGAGATCTACAGTCTTTCAGAGATGGCAAATGGGGTCGGATTCAGAATCCTGCTTTGGTAAGCGTTGTGAATGTTGAACTTGATAGTGTCAACGTTCCTGTGGTTTCTCTCTCCTCACTGGAATCCACTGGGTATCTTCAGAGACGATTTAAAAGGGAACAGGAATGAAGCAATGAACGTGATCCTATGACTTTTGGAAGGGTAAATTTACTATTGCAAAGGCTATCTCTGTCGGCCATTTCTTGCTTAACAATAATCTTTAACCTATCACCCCACTTCCCTGCGGAAGGCGTATAGTGAAGATTGTGCTTCATCTCTTTATCTTCACGGAGTCTCCGAATGCTTGCTTGAGTGTGTTTGCATATGAAGAAAAAACATCCTCAGGCAATGATCCTTTTCCTTTATAACTATTTCTTATGAGGTGAAATTTCAACTTCTCTGGCTTAGTTTGCAAAATTAAGTGCGGAAGTGACAAGGGTGTGCCATTAGATAGTTCTACATAATTTATGTCGCCATATTCAATTTTCGTGAATTTAGCAGTTCCTTCACTGACAATTTTGTCAAAGTTCTGTTCTATTTCTTTACCCTGGGCAGCGTCCTGCTCAATCATTCTCTCTGATTCCTCACGGCCTATTTGTATGGAAGAGACTTCACCAGCGACGGGAACCATTCGCATTGGATTAGACATTTGTGTATAAAACATTTCCTTCCTCCAATCTTTTCCACTCATCAACTCAAACTGAAAAACTGCTGTTTCAGTGAAAATTAGATGGTACTGAGTTGACCATATGGCTGCATTGTCTATGGAACCTAGTATTCTTGCCATATTTTGAATAAGTGGACTTTGTATAAATATCTACCCACTTCCTTTAATTAGCTTGATGCCTGAATCGGGTTTATTCCCAAACCCCTGAGATTTAGGCAGTTGATGCAACTGTACTGTGAATATGCCAACCATTCGCAATTTGGATGTGGCACAAGGGCTTCGCCGCTTCAACTGATCTCCAAAAGAATAATTAGCTGACAAAACTGGATATTTAAGAGAGATAAAATGTTATTATAGTACGTGATAATGAGACAGAGATTATTATGAAATGGGTTACAAGAGAAAAAGCAAAGGTAGACAGGATTGCATGCCCGTGGGTAATTTCCAGATTTGTGGACAAGGAACCAGTGTTCCTGTTTGTGCCAAAGGAAAAAGTGCTTGAAGTTGCAAAATCACAGAACGCAATACCATTTGATTCTCCAGGTGCAGAGTTGTTTCATTATGAAGAAAACGGCAAGGAATATGTGAGTTTTGATTCTGTAATAAAGAAATATAAACTAAAGGATCCTGCGCTGCTTGAATTCGCCAAAATAGTCAGGGGAGCTGATGCAAATATTCCTGATGCCCCTTCTGAATCAGCTGGGCTTGAAGCTGCCGCTCTCGGATTCAGGGAGATCGCTAAAGATGATCATGAAAATATGAAACTCCAGTTTCCGTTTTATGACGCGATGTATGCCTATGTGAAGAAGCGAATGGAAGGAAAGGCAACCCTTGAGCACGCCAAGAAATAAATTCAATATCATAATTTGAGGAGATATATTCTTGTTGGAATTTAAGGAAAAGAGAGAACTTCCGTCGGAAAAAGGTTGTGAATTCGATCATGGAGACGTTGATCAATCAACGGGCAGAGTTTTCGTTGCCCACACCAGTTCCGGCAAAGTGGAAGTATTCGATGTAAATGAAAATAGATGGATAAAGTCAATACCCGACTGTGCGGGCGGGAGTGGAGTAATTTTTGATTCTGTAAACAACAGGGTTTTTGCAGCATCAAGATCCGGAGGCCACATACTTCTCATAGACCCTGTTTCCCTGAAAGTTCTGAACAAATTTAATACGGGCAAAAAACCTAATGGCCTGGCTGTTGATAACGGGAGAGAAATCCTGATGGCAGCGGATGTGGGAGACAATAAGGCAAGGTTCCACAAACAGGAAACTGGTGAGATTATAGCTGAAACTCAACTTTCAGGAAGGCCCAGATGGGCCAGTTACAGAAAGGAGAGCGATGAATATCTGTTTAACATAATGAACCCGCCGGGTGTTGAGTTTATTTCCGGGAAGGACTTTAAACGCACAAGGTTTCACGAAATCGATCAGAAAGGGCCTCATGGCCTTGCAATTAACGGAAGCATTGCGTATGTTGCATGTGACGATGGCACTCTCTGCTCGTTTGATCTGGATTCATTAAAGCCTCTTTTGAAAGCTAAATTGGCTGGCCCTCCCGATGTTCTGTGGTTTAACAGGAAAAAGAATCTTGTATATTGCAGTATCGGCGAACCGGGAGTTATTCAGGCATTTGACGGAAAATCGCTTAAGATGGTGCAACAGCTTGCAACAGAAAGGGATAGCCATACACTTTCCTTTGATGAGAAGCGCCAAAAACTTTATGCTTTTCTTCCAGAAAGCTGCTCCGTTGGGATTTATCAGGCTTAAAATTGTTTAAACAAATTTGAACCCTTTCTTTAAATTTATGCAAACTTGAATTCTCATTCTAAAATTTTATTGAAAAAATACGAATTTCGCAATAAATACACGAATTTCGCAACTTTTATTACAATCGAATAGAAAAACGTAAATATTAGTTTATAGAGGTACCGTATGTAATATATTGTACTGTCAAATCTCGAATTATGAAATCCCAGACAGTTATTGGACCGGAAGATGTGCATAGTGTTATTGGATCAAGAATGTTGGCTGATGGCCTTGATATTGTCCTTGATCTTGAAAAGAGCAAGGGCGTCAGAATTTATGACTCAAAGAAGGGCAGGTTTATGCTCGATTTCTTTGGTTTTTTTGCATCCAATCCAGTAGGAATGAATCACCCGGGAATGTTCGATCCAGAGTTTCTGGAAGAGCTCAAGCTTGCAGCTTTGACGAAGGTCACCAACTCAGACATATACACCAAACAGATGGCTGAATTTGTTGATACGTTTTCCAGGCAATCCACACCTGATTATATGGATTATTTCTTCTTTGTGTCAGGTGGCGCCCTTGCAGTCGAAAACGGCCTTAAAGCGGCTTTTGACTGGAAGGTCAGGAAGAACATGATGAACGGTGAAACCGGTGTTGTTGGCACAAAGATTATGCATCTAAAAGAGGCATTCCATGGAAGAAGTGGATATACAATGAGCCTTACAAATACGCATGACCCTAGAAAGACAATGTATTTCCCAAAGTTTGACTGGCCAAGGGTAACTAACCCAAAAATGAAATTTCCTGTTACTGAAAAAAACACCAAAGACGTTGAAGAGCTTGAAAATAAAAGCATAGCAGAAATGGAAAGCTATTTTGCCAGGTACAAAAACGATATTGCAGCATTCATCATGGAACCAATTCAGGGGGAAGGCGGAGATAACCAGTTCAGGAAAGAATACTTCCAAAGGGTTGAAAAAATTGTTAAAGAAAACAACTCTCTCTTCATGGTTGATGAAGTACAGTCTGGAATGGGGGTAACAGGAAAGTGGTGGGCTCACCAGCATTATGGCGTTAAGCCAGACCTTCTGGCATTCGGCAAGAAATCCCAGGTCTGCGGTATTATGGCCGGCAGCAAAATAGATGAAGTGAAGGATAACGTTTTCAAAGTGTCCAGCAGGATCAACTCGACATGGGGCGGAAATCTTGTGGATATGGTAAGGGCAAAGAGATACATAGAAATAATGGTGGAAGAGTCACTCATAAAGAATGCAGAAAATATGGGAAAAATACTTGTGAATGAACTTAACAGCCTTAGTTCAGATTTCCCGGATCTTGTAACTAATCCAAGAGGAGTTGGTCTTATGGACGCATTCGATCTGAAAAGTGAAAAATTAAGGGACGAATTCTTTGACAGAATGTACTCAAAAGGAGTACTGCTTCTTAAAGCCGGTGAATTGACCATAAGGTTGAGGCCAGCGCTGATCCTTTCACAAAATGACATCAATGAGTTCATAGGAATATCAAGAGAAGTTCTTAAGCAGATGAAATAAACATAAAATCTACTTTCTTCTTTTTGAAAATTAGCAACAATATACATACTAAATGATTTTACCAATCAAGTTTTCCCATCTATTCTTTAATTTCGAAATTTTAACCATTAAATGGAATTAAAAGTACGCTTCAAGGTTATTTCGAATCGAATGAGATTATTTCACAAATATAATCATATTTCTATCCTTTCAAATAACGGAAATGGCATATCTCTCTTCACGATGTTGCATTTCTCATAGATATGAATTAAATTCATTTTAGGAAGCAATATATACATATATGTGATATCTAAGGCAATAACATGATATCTGAAATGGGAAAGGAAATGGTTAGTGGAAAATTCGGTTTATCCTTATATCGTCACATTGCGAAATATTCCCTCTTTTCAGGTGCAGGAATCTTACACGCAGATGGAAGTGCATAAAAATATGCAGGATTATCAAATTAATGAAACTAAACTTGAAACAGTAATTGGCATTTACAGTATTTCTATTTCCCATAGTTTTTCTCGCATTCATAATTCTTTAATAGATGCCTCCGGGGATGGCATTCCGTTCCAAACTGTTTATTTTTTGCTTCTAAAGTGCACTTTGTTCATGGCACCTGGTCCGTTCCGCTTAATTCATGTTAGGGACAAATTTAATGCAATTAAGAAGGTGAACTGAAAATGTATATTACACTTTTGCAGGCAGTTTTTGCTATTATATCTGGTGTGCTAGTGGGTTTCTCACTTGGGCTTATAGGGGGAGGAGGGTCGATACTTGCAATACCGCTATTAATTTATTTTGTTGGGATAGATAATCCTCACCTGGTAATTGGAACAACGGCACTCGCTGTCGGAATTAATTCTATCATCAATGTATATTCCCATTTGCGAAGGAAAAATGTTGCATTGAAAATCGGTTCCATTTTCACTGTTTTTGGAGTTCTCGGGGTTCTTGTTGGGACAACCCTTGGATTGTTGACTCCTGGAGGGAAGTTGCTTTTCATATTCTCATTTCTGATGATAGGCATTGGATTCTACATGCTATTGACCAGATGCAGAAGGGCTAATACAACCCCGGACTCAAAAAACCCGGCAGAAGAAAAGGTGAATGTCCCAAAAACATCTGTTTTCGGCTTGCTTGCTGGTTTTACATCGGGGTATTTTGGGATTGGCGGTGGGTTTCTCATAGTCCCAAGTTTACTATATTCCTCGGATCTGACTATGACACTCGCTGTAGGCACATCACTTCTGTCTGTTGGAACTTTTGGCATTGTAACTGCAATCAGGTACGGCATAGCTGGCCAGGTTTTAGTGCCAATTGCCATTTTATATGTAATCGGAGGCGTTTTTGGCGGAATGTTTGGTGCAAGGCTGTCCACTTCAATGGACAGATCGACACTTCGCAGATTCTTTTCAATTATCGTTATCGCAGTAGGCATATACATGGCAATAAAATATTACGGAACATTTTTCTAACCTGCCTGCATTTTACAAACAAAATCCTGCCTTTCCAGGGTTAATGGGAAAGTTCAGGCTTTTTCGAATTTATCCTGAATCGAAAGCATTCGGATTGCCATTTAAATCATGAGGTTCTTGATTTTCTTAATACCTCTATTATGTTAGTGTATTCCGCCTCTGTTATTTCTCCTCTGGCAAATCTCTCCTTTGCAATTCTCTCGGCTTCATTTGCCCTGAATGGTTCGTTGTAGTGATATGCGTATTCGTTATTGTGAAAAGCTCCTATTATGAAATACAGAAACATTAGTATAAAGATAAACGTAGTCGCAGCCATGATTGGAACCATTAATCCAATTCCAACAAATCCATATGCGCTGCTCATGCCAGCTGGCATAAAGTTTCCGTTATAGAAACGGCTCCCAAACAGGAAGAATGAAACAGCAGAAACTGCAGCCACTACAAATACCAGGCCGATTAATACATAGAACAGGCTTCTTATCTTGTTGCCCATAATTTATAATATGGTGAAACAGTTCTTAACATATTACTGAAACATGTTTCATGAAACTATTTGAAATATGTTTCAGGCATTATGATTTTGTTTGTAACGCCACTCCTTACTTTAACAATGATTCCCTTATTCTCGAGTGATGCAATCACACGCGATACAGAAGTTTTTGACATGTTTATATTCTGCACAATAGCATTTTGCAGCATACTGTGGTTATTCTTTATCAAAAGATCTATTACTTTCAATTCTGGCTCAGAAAAAAACTCACTTGTCAATTTTTCTTTCCCGGGTATTTTTTCCCCTAACGCATTATTTTTAGATGGAACCGCTAAAATATGTTGATTCCCAATGGAAATAGGCAAAGCAGAGTAAGTTATTAATACGCCCCTTATGCAAACCGCACCTATGGCAATGTTTGATGCCACGATCGCAATCAATAGGTAAAGCGTAAATGGGGCAATGTGTCCGGTAAGATAGACCACAGTTGTAAGGACTGCGGTGGAAACAAGAATCAGTATAATTGAAAGAAATAGTGAAAGGAGATAAAAATAGAGCTTTCTTGCAGGTGAATTCTCTGTGAACTTTGAACGGATCATGTCTTTATCAGAACTGCCCCCTTTCATAAATTTCCAAATGCCTCTTCCCATTAATCCTACATATCTATATCTGCCTTTTCATATGCCGTTGCCTTTTGAACTTTCATCCCAAAGGGAACCCTATTCTTTTTTCAAACATTTTCATCTTTAAATCCTTGAAGGCTGAAATGGGCCAAAATGTACCTCAGGCAATGCAAATAAGAACTTATTGGCTTTGTTTTGAAGTACAACTATTATTAAATATAAGCTATTAATCAATGAGTTAGATTTCAGAATAATTATAAACAGCAGAGTGTGAGAATATCATGGAAATCATAAAAACTGAAAATTTAACGAAAAAATTTGGTGAAACCACGGCAGTAAATGATGTTACGCTCAAGGTCAACAAGGGCGAAGTTTTTGGCCTTCTTGGACCCAATGGAGCAGGCAAGACTACAACCATGAGAATGCTATGCTGCTTGATTTCCAATACGAGTGGAAGCGCGATGATTAACGGATATGACACTTCTGATAAAAACGACGCAATGAAGATCAGGAAAATGATAGGCATAGTCCATGATAATTTTGGTTTGTATGAAACGTTAAGTGCTTACGATAACCTTGAATTTTTTGGCAAAATGTATGAGTTTCCAGAGAAAGAACTTAGGCAGAATTTTGAAAAGTACCTGAAGATGCTTGATATTTGGGAAAAGAGGGATGCTCCTGTAGGATCATACTCAAAAGGAATGAAACAGAAGGTTGCCGTTGTTAGGGCGCTTATTCACGAGCCTGAACTTCTCTTTCTGGACGAACCAACCGCAAACCTTGATCCTGAAGCTTCAAAAACCATAAGGGATATCATACTTGAGTTAAAGAAGGAGAACAGGACAATATTTCTGAATACCCATAATCTTGACGAAGTTCAGAGAATTTGTGACAGGGTTGGTGTTATGAGAACAAAATTAATTGCCATGGATACGCCTTCTAACCTGGAAGCAGCTATAGGGAAGAAGATTACTAAATTCCAGCTAGAAGAAGTCAATGAAAAAATTCTTGATGCGGTAAGATCAGGGAACCCTAAAAGCATTGCAAGTGAGGGGAATGAAATTATGCTAGAAATGAGCAATCCTGAAAAAGAAACGCCATCTTTTGTAAATGCGATTGTTGGGGCAGGTGGAAAGATAAAGGCTGTGATTGGAACTGGTGCAAGCCTTGAAGAGGTTTATCTTAACCTTGTGAGGGATAAATAACATGGATCTTTTAAAATCCTGGGCTATAGCCAGAAAAGATCTGAAAATAATAAAGAAGAGGAAAATCCTGTTGGCAATGCTCATCGGTTTTCCTCTGATCATAGGGGTAGGCCTTCCTTCAATCACAGAGGTTCTCATCGCGAGGAAGGGCTTTATAGCTTCTACTGACTCCGACCTTATAAGTGCTTTTGGCTTCTTTTTCATTATTCTCTCAGCATTTATTCCTCTTTACCTTTCTTCTTATGGCATCATTGGTGAAAAAATAGAAAAGAGCATTGAGCCACTCCTCTCTACTCCAACGAAAGATGGGGAGATTCTCATGGGAAAATATCTTGGTGCCTGGATTCCATCCTTAGCAGCGGTGTATGTTGGGGCTGCAATATTCATGATCCTCATTGATTTGCTCACCCACAATGACTTTAAGTATTATTTCTTTCCAAACAATAGCTTTTCGATTCTTCTCATAGTAGCTGTTCCTGCTGCTTCCACTTATGCGATCACATTGAGTGTGTTTGTATCTTCCAAGGTAAACAATGTGATAAGTGCATACCAGGGAGGCGGTGTGACTCTTATTCCTTTCGTAATACTGTACGTAATGGGAGAGATAGGAATAGTAAAGCTTTACGAGACAAATAATGTGCTTTATATCTCACTGGCATTGGCAATTATCGCAGTTATTATGTTTTTCATCAGCCGTGAAACCTTTGGAAGGGAAAAGATACTGACTGAATGGAAGTGAAAGCAAGCAATCTGGAAGATCACGGCATAGTACTTTTTTATTGAAGCTGCAAGGTTGAAATATAGAACACACGCTTGTGTGGCATATTGCGCTTATGTGGGCATTCTGAAAAAAGATTAAGTATTCCATAGTACTGTAAGGATATCCTTACGTGATCCAATGATAATTCAGTCAATCAGAACGGTTTTTTCAAATGAAAAATGCGAAAGTGGCAAGTATAAGTGGTGATGATCAGTTGCGCTTTCAGAAAATTAAATATCTCCTCAGGTTCTCCGGGCCTGCCTGGCTGGTAATGATTGCAGACATGGATGCAGGAAGCACGATTGGTGCTGCAGAGACGGGTGCGATTTTCAAATATGGCATGATTTGGTTCATGCTCCTTCTAATAATTCCGCTTTATACTGTGCAGGAAACTTCCGGCAGGATTGGGCTGGCGACAAAAATGGGCCTTGGAGAGGTTATTCGGAGAAACTACAGCCATAGAATTGCAATACTAACGACCATGCCAATGGTTCTGACTGATGTTATTACATATATAATTGAATACCTTGGAATAGCGATAGGGCTTTCTCTTTTTGGCATACCCATACTCTTCACTCTCCCATTATTCTACTTAATTCATATCCTGGTGGTGATTCATGGGAAATACAGGCTTACTGAATCGATCCTGCTCCTGATTTCAGCTCTTCTTATAATTGCCTTTCTTGGTGCACTCATAGTCAGGGGTGTCATGCCATACAGCCCGGTATATTTTGTTCCGTCAACTAATTTCCTGTTTATGCTCGCTGTGAACGTAGGTGCGGTAATAATGCCGTTTATGCTATTTTTTCAGGCTTCAGCCACTGCTGAGAAAATAACCCACTTGGAGGAAAAATACCCACAGGCAAGCCTCAGGGATGAATTCGGCAAAAACAGCTATGGCAGACTTTACAGCACAGCTATCAAATTTATGAGGGTAGAAACGCTTATTGGGGCCATAGTAACAGAAATGCTGATGATTGTGGTAGAAATGGTAATGAGTGGCGTTAACCCGGGCATGAACTTCGCTTCAATTCTACAACTGGCTGGAGGCTTATCTGCAATAGCCGGTGCCTATTCCCCTTACTTATTTGGAATTGGCCTTGTAGGAGCTGCATTTCTTGCACTCGTTGTAATATCTATGGGGAGTGCGTGGGGATTCATGGAAGCCCTGGGGATTAGAAGAGGAAAATCGCCCATTA
>JAJZKX010000134.1 GCA_021850745.1 Thermoplasmata archaeon | reverse complement strand
TATCATCAATATCTGAACCCATGCCAAATGTGATCTTTCCATATAGGATGGATGCCAGTTCATGCCTGTTCAGAAGGAAAACTCCCCTGAAAATGTCAAGAAGAAATTCCGGCCCGGAGAGACTTGAGAAGAAAGCATAGACCCTAATCAGAAGAAGTGCTAGTGCTATCAATGGGAGCATGTAGGTATAAACAAGCTCAAATGTATAGAACTTCCCGGTTCTCCATGGGTTTCCTGATTTAATCTCCCTGAAAAATCTTATCCACTCTGAGCGAGACCACCTTATATTCTGCAGAAGGAATTTCTTCATCGACTTCTGAGGATGCGTGACAACATGTACATCATAGTCCTTCACAAGTTTGTATCCCTTGCTTATCGTGTGTAGAGCGAGCTGCCAGTCTTCTCCCATCATTGTGTTCTTACCTGCAACCTTAAGGGTGGTAAAGTCGCCATCTATTATGAAAGGCTTGATGATTGAAGTCCTGTACATTATGCAGGCACCATCGAGATGTATCACGGAGTTGTGGACAGACATTGCCCTGTAAACAACTTCCCTGGATCTTTCGAGGAATTCCGCTCCATATGCCTGGGGAGTACCGGTATTTTCGACCACAAGGTTCGGGCCGACGCCACCCACATCGCTTCGGAAGTTAGAAGCCATGGCAATAGCAGACCCTTCAGGAAGGACTGTATCACTGTCAATCAGGAGCGTATATTTTGTATCAACTTCCCTTATCCCTCTCTGAATGGCTTTCTTCTGCCCCTCCCTTTCTTCCTTTAGAATGAAATGAGCCCCATGGCTTTCAGCAATTTCCCGGTATGGCTGATCGCAGGAATCGCCAACAACAATAACGGGACAGTTCTGCAATTCCGCACCTTTCATGCATTCCTCAAAAATCAGGGGATCTTCGTTGTAAACAGGGAGGAGAATTGTTATTTCTGATGATGAGACTTCAATTTTCTCCTGACTTTTGCTGTATTTCCAGGAAATCACTGCATTTGTTAGAAAATATATAAAGGAAATCGCAGTAAGAACAGCAAGAACAAGGTATACCTCGAAAAGTATCAAGACCATATTCAATTGTACATCCTTATTAAAGTGTTTTGGTGCAACTTTTCACTTTGGTTTGTATGCCAGATTCCATATATGAGGTTCCAGAATGAAAGTAATTAAATTGTACATGAGTATAAAGTTCACTGTCTGAAATGAAGGTACTCGTAACTGGACATAGGGGGTTTATAGGGCAGCAGGTTTTTTCTGAACTGGAAAGAGCAGGTTTTCAGGTGCGGGGTTATGATATTGATGATAAATTTCCGCAGGAAAAATTTCAAGGCATTGTGCATCTTGGAGCCAGGACACTGATAAGAAAATCTATTGAAAAACCCTACGAGTATTTTGACGACAATCTAGGTCTTGCAATGCGGTTCCTCGAGAAGGCCAGAATTGACAACAGCACTTTTATATTTCCCACCTCCGGTTCTGTGATGGAACCTACGAACCCATACTCACTGTCCAAGAGGCAGATTACTGAGTGGATCAACTTATACGGAAAACTTTACAACCTTAAATTCCACATACTTAAATTCTACAATGTTTATGGCCCAACCAGCAGAAAAGGGGCTGTGTATCTGTTTACAAATGCATCCTTAAGAGGTGAGGAGGCAGTTGTATATGGCGACGGAACACACCGGAGAGACTTCATTCATGTCAGGGATGTGTCAAAAATCATAATTAACACGATCAGTGGAAAATACCAAGAAGCTGAACTGGAAGTTGGGACTGGAGTAGGGACCTCCGTGAATGATCTTATAAAAATTGTCGAAGCCGAAACCTCAAGAAAATTGAAATTCCACAGGGAGCCGTTTCTTGTGGATGAGGCTGAGGCTTTATATGCGAGGAAGCCGCTGCTTGATAGGTTCATAACCCTGAGGGAGGGTGTGAAGGAAGTGGCTGAGAATTTAAGGAAATCATGTGGAAAGTGAAGATCTTAGAACCTTCTTGTCAATCTTCCCGGTACTTGTCTTGGCGAATGATTCCACTGCAATGTACTCATCTGGAATCCAGAACTTCGCTATCCTTCCAGATTCTACAAACTTCATCAGATGTTCGTTGATGTCATCCCTGTTGATGTCCGTGATTCCAGATATGAAGGCAACAGGTCTCTCACCCCATTTCGGATCCTGCTTACCAACAACAGCAACCTCATTCACACCCTTATACGTACTTATAGCGTCCTCCAGTATGACTGTTGGAATAAATTCACCACCGGACTTGACAGCATCCTTCTCCCTGTCCACAATTGTGATATACCCCATCTTATCAACAACGGCAAGATCTCCGGTGTGCAACCAGTCGTCCTTCCAAAGTTTTGAGGTGTTTTGAGGATCATCAACATAGGATGATGTCAGCCATGGAGATCTCGCTATTATCTCACCGATTGTCTTCCCATCCTCCGGCACATCCTTTCCATGGTCATCAATGACCCTCAGATCGACGAGGGGAACTGGAATCCCGGTCTTTATCTTGAAATTCTCTTTTTCCTCTTCCGGGAGGTTCATAACTGCTTCTGAAAATGTGCTGAGGGTCAGTATGGGGGCAGTCTCCGACATTCCATATCCGGTATTGACCATAATCCCAGCTGAATGAGCCATCTGGGCAAGACCCTTTGAAAGGGCTCCGCCTCCCACGGTCACCCTGAGCTTGAGTTTCCGGAGAATTGGAATGTTGCTCTTATTGTTCATTAACAGAAAAAGAATCGACGGCACCATCATGCTGGTTGTCACCCCCTCCTTCTCCATTATGGAAGGTATTCTGTCAAAATCATACTTACCTGGAAGGATATATTTCATGCCCTTCAGTATTGCCATATAGGGTACTCCCCAAGAATGGACATGAAACATAGGCACAAGGGGCATTATTACATCTGTGCTCTTGAGATTGATTGGATCGTCTGAAAGTGAGACAGCCATGATCAGGCAATGCAGCATTATCTGCCTGTGCGTGAAAGAAACGCCCTTGGGCATGCCTGTTGTGCCGGATGTATAGAATATTGTGCACAGATCGTTTTCCGAGATTTCAGGAAGAGTGATATCTGAATTACCAACCATCAGATCTGCCATGTTCAGTGACCCTGGTATTGTGCTAGATGGTTTTCCTGAATCGCTTGAAACAATCCATGTCCGGACACCCTGAAACATTTCCACGCTTGGGCCAATCAATGGCACAAATTCATCCCTGACGACCACAATGCTGTCCTTTGCGTGGTCCATGGTGTAGAATATCAGTTCCGGAGAATACCTTATGTTCACTGTGTGGAGAACGCCACCGGCAATTGGGATCGCATAATACAAGGTCAGATAGCTGATATCATCCCATTCAAGCACAGCTACTCTTTCCCCTTTCTTCAGACCCGCCTTGACGAGACCTCTGGCAAGGGCATAAACCCTTTCCCTGAACTCCCTGTACGTGATCCTTTCATTTCCCATATAGCTGATTATCTGGTCAGGATTATTTCGGACAGAGGAATAAAATATCTTGTCCAGTGTTAATTCGTATTTCTGCTGGAACATGATATATTTAAGAGGAAAGAGGCTTAAAAATATTGCTGAACCTATGTCCCTTAATTCATTTCAGACGAGCCATCAGGCTATGAACCATCGGTCAAGATATTTGCGCCTTAAGCTGGAAGGATGAAAGTGCAAGACTGTAGAGATTAATTGAGGTTCCAGTCTGTATGATGGAGAGGGAATCTCCATATCGGCTTATCTCGAAAGGTTCGCCTGTCACGTTCCATTTTGCAAGGGACTCTATATGGGTGGAATTCAGGATCGTATCATTGTATGCCCTGTACAGGAAAAGGTCAATTGAACTAATATCAGGGGAAGTAATGCTATAGTTCAGGCTGGATAACCTGATTGCCTTCAGGTCGGTTATATTGCCATTGATTGATGTCAATGAGTTTATACCCAGATTGATAATGGAAAGATTGTGCGGATCGAAACTCACAGAAACGGGTCCAGTTGAAGATGCGTAAGCATTCGGTGGTTCTATTCCGAATAAATGTGCGGAAATATTCATCGAACCTGAGGACCCTGAAACAGTGAAAGGCACTTCGCCAGAAACCGAGGGAGGCAAAGATCTATAAATCTGCAAGACCATGCCGTCTGCCAGCAGAACATCAGACCCCTGGATATACTGGAGAGTTGCCCCCATTGAAACATAACCAGAAAATGTGAGGCTTTTACTGAAATTCATGTACTGATGGCTGCCGGTAGAATTTTCCATGGAAAGATTAAGGCCATAACTCAGAGAATATTTGAAAGTAGAAGAATTTGACACCAGAACTGAGGTGTCTGAAGCAGGTACAATCGGGAAAGTTTCCGCAATTCCAAGATGTGCGCTCCACACAACTGGAGAATTGCTGTCCAGAGATGAAATCATTGATCCGAGGTCTGTAATTGAAGAGTATGCTCCGGTAGAGTATGTTATCTCATTGCTTGTCTGTGAAACTGGAACGTACCATGCAAGGTATGCTGTCACAAGGGTAATGGCTATGGCAAATAGAAGGATGGCCCCAATGATCTCTGCAACGGAGTCGTCTTCCTTCCCGAGATTTAAATCTTTCAATTGAATTGCCTCATTTCCAGGAGTATTTTTATGGATGCAACCATAAATTTGGTACCATTTAATTATTTTTCCATTGAGCCTCGACTATTTCCTAAAAATATTACATTTTAATCCGACCTTCGATGAAAGCATTGGAAACCCTGCCAGTGAATCATTTGACTTATCTGAGGCGGGACAAATAGTATGAGGGCAGACCACATTTCATTGCACATTTCCATGCAATTCGATCTTTCTGTCCTTTTGGATTCCATAATACCTTGCCCTGAGAGACATCAGATAGATCAAGACTGTCACATCTATGACAAGAATGCCAAAAATTTCGTTCTCCGCTGTTGATTGCCAGTTCACCAAATAATATACGATCCATGCGGATATCAAGAAGAGAATCATGAAGGCTCCGTATCTCGGGGCTTTAAAAATCAGTGAAATTCCAACGGTAAGAAATGAAAACGAGGAGAGAATGAAAAACCAGATTGAAACAAAATCATGAGGGTAGGTGCCCTCGTGGTAGATACCAATTAAGGCAAGAAACAGTCCAGATATTATGAAGAATGACAGCCCTGCGTTTTCGACCTTATTATCCACTGCCTTTATTGAAACTGCCGCGAATGCTGCTATAAATACACCCGTAAGGATTAGGCCGTAATTGTACACCCATGGGTCAGCTGGCGATGGATGGCCGTTCAAAATGAGGTCACCGCCACCAAGGTCACTGAGTGCGCCTGAAGTTACACTGAACCATGGGTTCAGCAGCATAGATAAGAGAATGGTAACCCATGCAGCAATTATTGCAACCAGGGCAAAGAGTCCGATTATTCTCATATTACTGGCTTTCATCACTTTTTTATAATTGTAACGTATTAGAACCTTTTTCTGTTCATATTTAGATAACCTATAGCAGTGAAACCTGCTGTAGTTTAACCTTTAAAATCTGAAATCCCCGATGGTCAAAGAGAACCCGGACCTTTACAATATATGGAACATGAATGATTAGGCAGGAGCTTCCGAAAATGAAGTGGGAAAGAGAAGAACCTGCTAAACCGGATCAGGGTTTCTTTGCTTATGGCATACAGAGGCTGAATATCTTTATGCAGTGAAATAGATTATATCTTTTAAATATATTCACAATTGTGATTATTGTCTCCCCACTTGATTACAGGTACTTGTCTTGGCGAATGATTCCACTGCAATGTACTCATCTGGAATCACAGACATCAACAGGGATGACATCAACGAACATCTGATGAAGTTTGTAGAATCTGG
>JAJZKX010000133.1 GCA_021850745.1 Thermoplasmata archaeon | reverse complement strand
CATATCATCAATAATACCGGCATCAAAGGTTATCAATAGTGAGGAAAACGTTGCAGTAAACGGGCCTGGTGATCTCCTGTACAATTTCCTCTAAAGACTTTTTATTTTTTTCTGAAAATTTTCCAAAATATTTTGTAACATTTGAAATATAAGGTAAATTGTTTACTTCAGATAAATTTCTGTTCTGTTCTGGCAATCATACAACCTTCCGTTATGCATGACGAACTTCACCCTGTTCTTTCTAACATCCTCCATGTTCTTTCCTGGATTTCCTTCAACAACCACCAGATCGGCATAATTTCCTGGTTTCAGTGTTCCAGTATTGCTCAGCCCAACACATTCTGCCGCACGAGATGTTGCTGCCCTCAGAGTTTCAACTGGTCCCAAATATTCCGACATGTATACCAGTTCATCGGCGTTGTTACCGTGTACGCTGTTTTCTGCGCCCACATAGTCAGTTCCAGTGGCCATCTTGAGACCCACATCCATGGCAATTTCAATTTCCTTCGTAACATGCTTTTTTACTATCTCATCACGATTGGCCTTGCTCCTGCCTCTAAGCAGAGTCTGGAGGCCAATATGGTGAGGGTCTATCCTCCCTGCCTTGTACACGCTCATGGTTGGCACATAATAAATGCCAGCCTTCCTGATCTTTTCTGCTATGTCTTCAGTGAGCCCTATGCCATGATCTATGGAATCAACACCTGCATCAATCACATTAATCAGGGCTTCTTCTCCATAGGCATGGGCCGTGACCTTGACGCCTGCCCTGTGTCCCTCTTCAACAATGGCCCTGATCTCTTCAACCGTGAGATTTGGCAATGGTTTTCCTCCGGCGGCAAACCCTCCTGAAGCATACAGCTTAATAACCTCTCCTCCCTCACGAATGACCTTTCTCACTGCGGAAACGCACTCCCATGGGCCATCACAGTAATACGAGTAGGAAAGCTTCTGGGCCATATCCAGTGGCAGCCCCTTGAAATCATCATCCCCTCCTGTCTGGGCCAGTGAGTGGCCTGCAGAAATGACATGGGGTCCCATTATGTCACCCTCATACTCAGCCTGGGCAAGAAACACACCGGACTTGCTGCCCAGATCCCGGACCGTTGTGAAGCCTGCAAACAGAATATTTCTAATGTCAGTTACGCTTCTTATAGATGCAAGTTCCGCGGGAATTACATTCCATTCGGCTATATCCTCCTTCCTGCTGCCAAAGAAGTGCATATGCACATCCATCAGTCCAGGCAATATGGTGTACTTGCTGTCAGAAATGGACTTCAACCTAGGATCAGGCCTTGCGTCCTCTCCGAATTCGGAAATCCGACCACTGTCGTCAACCAGTACCGTTGCTTTCTCCAGGAAGTCCTCCCCATCGAAAGTCCTTCCGGAAAGTGCAAGAATATTTTTCGCCATACGTAAGTAACCTCTGGATGTTCCTATAGTTTTTGAATTGCCACAAAATTGTCCCTATTCTGAACGCTTGGATCCTGAGATACGAACGACAATAAGCACAATACCGGAAAAGATCAGGAGAATTCCTGCCAGTTCTATATAGGGATTGGTTGGAGCGAGGTTGGGAATGATGATTGTATAGGTCATTGTGGCATTAAACCTATTCCCAGATATGGCAGTGGCATTGACCACGTAATCTCTACCGTTAATCGCATTCCTGTTCTGTATATTGAAGGAGAACGGACCGCTGGCATTATGCTGAAACACGAATGAATATGATGTTACCGGAAGCCCATTATGCGTGTATTGTGAGTATTCATATACTGAATAATGCAATATGTTTCCTGGCGGGAAGGTAAGACTTACATTAGTTACATATGATCCATCTGTTGTAAAAGGGAAAGTCGTCGTGCTGTTATTGTAAATCATACCGGTTTCGCTATTAGAAATGTTTGTATACACTATTGGATGGTAAAGCTGGGACACTGCCAGGAGCGCGCTGCCTGCAACAATAAGAGTAATTATTACGTAGATCTGCTTTGAATGCATGAGCTGAGACAGCCTTTCAATCAGCAAATTTCCATGAGATTCAACAATCCTGATCCTGGCCATCTGACTTGTAATGCAAATAGGATATTTCTGGATGTCGATATTACCAGAGAAAATACAATACTGCTCTCTAAAACTCTACGGTATTAATATGTGGATACATGAACATGTAATTATCATTCGTTTCTACCACCGGCCAGTGTCAAGGAATCCTTGGGCCATATCTTCCTGAAACCTTTTGCTTCAAGGTATGCAACGGTAATTTCCAGGAATACAATCAGTATCCATATGTAGTAATCGAAAATATTGAATTTTGGGAATGCAAGATTGAAAAAAATACCAAGGGTGGAAGAATCAGGAATATACGAATATATCTGGAATATTATCAGCCCGTCGAAGAACAGGCATCCTACCAGATAAAATCCTCGGAAAAAATCATCAAAAATGTATAGCAGCAGCTCTTTTCTTGTAAGATCCTTGGACGTGATCTCCTTCTCAGTTTCATCCAATCTCGATATCTTGATAGGCTGTCTGCTCACTGTCCTCACCAGTTACCTTCTTCTCTTCATCATAGAGTAGACAAGATACATAATGGCCAGGCTTTACCTCCTTCAGAGTAGGTGTGTCTGGTTCAATCATCTTGATTATAACAGATTCCTTGGTTTCTGACAGTGATATGCCTGATATTGCCTTGTATCTGATGTTACCGGGTTTCTCGGCTTCTTTATCTATGAGATCCTTGAAGATGTTAAATTTATCATCTGTCAACGGGGTTTCGAATTCTATCTCCACAATCTGTTCTGGTTCATTGAGCCGAATCTCCTTCGCTGACGGAAGAAGAGCGCTTTCTTTCTCCTTGAAAGGTTCAAGCAAGGTCTTGAGTGGTTCTGACATATCTCTTGGAGACCATCCGCAGTTTCGCATTGCAGATCCACACCTTGGATGGAAGTAGCAACCCTTCGGAGGACTTGCCGGGCTCGGGATCTCGCCTTCCAGTACTATTCTCGATCTCTTGTTCTTTGGATCCGGGACCGGAATTGCTGAAAGGAGAGCCTTCGTATATGGATGCAGCATATTTGTGAACAACCTTTCAGTATCGGTGAGTTCAACGAGCTTGCCGAGATACATCACTGCAACTCGATCTGACATGAGCCTGATTACGTTCAGGTGATGCGATATGAAAACGTATGTAATGTTCTCTTTTTTCTGGATATCCTTCAGTATGTTCAGTATCTGCGCCTGGACCGAGACATCAAGTGCTGATGTTGGCTCATCAAGTACGATTAGCTTTGGGTCAATGCTGATGGCACGGGCAATTCCTATTCTCTGTCTCTGTCCTCCGCTGAATTCGTGGGGGAACCGGTAAAGATGGTCTTCACTTAGTCCTATCTCGTTAACAAGTTCAAGGCTCCTGTTGTATATCTCATCGCTTGTCATATGTGTAAGGAGCTTCATTGGCTCCGCAATTATGTCCTTCACAAGCATTCTCGGGTTAAGGGAACTGAATGGGTCCTGAAACACAGGCTGCATGAACTTCCTGTATTCTCTAAGTTCCTTGCTGCTCAACTTCGTCAGTGAATGTTTCTTTCTGAATTCCCTTGCTTTCTCAAGTGTTTCCCTGTATTCCTTTACATCCTTGACTTTTTCCTCTCCATACTTGGCCGTGAGTGAGTCAAGTTTCCTTTCTAAAGAAATTGCTTCTTCCATTTCATCTTCTGGAAGATTGAAGTAAACATTACCTCCAGTTGCATCGATAAGCCTAAGCAAAGTGCGGCCTAGAGTGGTTTTTCCGCATCCTGTCTCTCCAACAACACCAAGAGTTTCCCCCTCCCTGAGGGAAAAGCTCACATCATCCAGTGCCTTGACATATCCAGAAACACGGAATCCTGTCTGCGAGATTTCAAAATACTTCTTAAGATGTGAAACGTAGAGAATTGTCCTGCCTGAGACACCGTTATTTTCGCTCATTACTGCACCTCCTCCTCAGTTGAATAGAGAAAACATGCAACCTTGTGATTTCCACCCAGATCCACAAGCTTTGGCTTGCTTGTTTCGCATATATCCATCTTGAATTTGCACCTTGGATGGAATCTGCATCCCGTTGGGGGCGTGATCAGGTTTGGCACATTTCCCGGGATAGTCTCAAGTTTCATCATCCTGATTCCTGCCTTATCAACACGAGGAATTGACTGAAGAAGACCTGTTGTATAGGGATGCTTGGGGTTTTCAAAGATATCTGTGACAGAGGCTTCTTCAACGATATTCCCTGCATACATGACTCCAACACGGTTACACATCTCGGCAATGACTGCAAGATCATGGGTTATAAACAGAACAGATGCCTGGGTGAGATTATTCAGATCCCTGATAAGGTCAAGGATCTGAGCCTGAGTAGTAACATCAAGAGCAGTTGTTGGCTCATCAGCAATGAGAAGGCTAGGATCACTGGCAAGCGCCATTGCTATAAGAGCTCTCTGCTGCATTCCACCGCTCAGTTCATGTGGATATGAGTCTATGACTCTGGAAGGTTCTGCAATATTAACGAGAGTCAGAAGTTCAAGTGTTCGTCGTCTGGCAGCTTTCTTGAAGGGTGCATCAACTCTTTTGCCCATGAACTTCAGGGTCCACTTGAAGGATGCGACGCCGGGATTCTCTCTTTTCAAATTTGCCATTTTATTCCTTACATCTTGAAGTGCGTTCTGGTTATTCGTGTATTCAGCCTCAATTTCCTTGAGGGTAAGATCAAAGAGTTTTTGCTCGTACCGATAATAGTCTCTGGCCCTGGCAATCCTGTGGATATCTGTACCGCTCCTTTCTTCAGACACTACCTTCTCAAGATCCCTTATTATGACCTCCCGATCCTTATAGGTGCTGAACAGATTTTTGACAATATCTTCAACGTCAGATACTGCATACATATCACACCAGTTTTTTATTTCCCTGCTTATCTGGACTTTGTCTGACAGGCTCAGGATTCTGTCTACAAACGGCTCATAATCCGTTCTTGTTGCACCTTCCCTGCGGATGATGGAGTTGGCTATGTCTATCCTCTTGTGAAGAAGAATATTCTCCATTATCTGGTCGCCAATGCGGATAACCGGGTTGAGCGCAAGTGAAGGCTCCTGGAAAATCATGGCCACCTTGTCTCCCCTGATTCGAGACATGACAAAGTTGTGCCTCTTGATCAGCCTCTTCCTTCTCTTTATTTTCACGTTTGTTTCAGATATGATCTTAATCTTGGCCAGCTTGTCCAGATCTCCGAGTATATTGAATCCATTTATTATGATCTTGCCATTTATTATCCTTCCAGGGGGGTCAGGGATAAGATCTATGACGGATGTAGCTGTAACACTCTTGCCACAACCGCTTTCACCAACCAGACCATATATCTCACCGCGATTTATATGAAAGCTTACATTATCGAGAGCTTTCACTATCCCTCTGTTGGTGAAGAACTGCGTCTTCAGATTTTCAACATCAAGATACGCCTCTTGCTTCTGTTTTGTTTCCGTGATTTCTTCTTCAACCAGGATGATCACCTTCTAAGTTTCGGGTCCAGAACGTCTCTCAGTCCATCTCCCATCAGATTTACAGATACAGTGAAAATGAGCAGAAATATTCCAGGTATGACAATGGGCCACCACGCACCGAATGAAAGATAAGTCTCTCCCCAAGTAAGCATATTCCCTAGTTCCGGAAGATACGGGTTACCTTTGTTGAATCCTATAAAATCAAGTGCTGCGAAAACTTGAACAATTGTTCCAAGGTCCAGTGAGAACTGTACAAATACGGGTGATAGCACATTGGGAAGTACGTGCACAAACACATTCCTGACTCCAGATGATCCTGATGCTGTTGCGGCCTCAACAAACTTATTGCTTTTAACTGAAAGTGCCAATCCCCTTGTCA
>JAJZKX010000132.1 GCA_021850745.1 Thermoplasmata archaeon | reverse complement strand
AGGCTCAAGAACGTACCAAAGGAACTGATGGCAAAGAAGAAGACTGACGACAACAAGACCCACTCCATGTACAGATAAGGATAAGCCATGGACAGGAAAGACACGGAAATTCTGAATATCCTGCGAAAGGACTCCAGGACCAGGAACGTGAGGATTGCAGAAAAGATTGGCATCTCTGAATCCGCGGTCAGAAAGAGAATTTCCAAGCTCATCTCAAGGGGACACATCAAGGGATTTACAATCAGGACCGCGGAGGAGGAAGTGACAGCGATCGTGCTCCTGAAGCTGGAGCCAAAGAAGACCGGAACTGTCATGTCAAGGCTCAGGAGTTCCGGCATGGAAGTCTTCGAGTTTTCAGGAGATTATGACCTTGGCGTCTCCGTTTCCGCATCCGACCTCCAGGCACTCAACAGATACCTGGACGATCTCAGGGGGATGGAAGGCATCCTCGAGACCGACACGCTCGTCAGGCTTACCTGACAATCGGCCATCACCTGGCAATGTTTATCGTGAATTTACCATTTCCCTGACATAACAGAGAACAGTTCGTCACTTTTGTTGACAGGAAACAGGGAATTCTGGGCTGTCACGATAGCCTCGTCCACAAGATCACTTGCGTTCGGTGCCAGCTGGCCATTCATGGCAGTCTATTTCAACACCGTCCTGGGATTTCCTCTCTATTATGTGGGCATACTCTTCACCCTCCTAGCAGTTGTTTCCATGTTTTTCAACCTGTTCGGAGGGGCAATAAGCGACAGGATTGGAAGAAAAAGCACGATTCTCGCGGGAAGCATGATAGGGACCCTCATCTATGCGACTCTGGCGCTCCTGATATCCTCAGGAGCCGGGTCTTTGCTTATCTCCATATTTTTCGTGCTGTCGGCAGTGTCAGGATCGCTGGTTTTTCCTTCCTCATCAGCAATGATCGCGGACGTCACTTCCACCAATGACAGGTCAAGGGCTTACGCAATTTACAGGGTGATGACAAACCTGGGGTGGGCGATTGGGCCTATTACAGGCTCATACATCCTGATACTTGGTCTTCAATGGATCTTTGCTTTCCTGTCCATTGCATCCATAGTGCAGTTCTCTGTGGTGGCGCTCTTTGTTCATGAGTCATACCGGCGGCAGGCGGAGGAACCCGGGAATGGGGTTATCGTGAACACAGGCAGAAGGAGGTTCCCCTTCTCCCTGAAACTGGTGATGTTTAGCCTAGCTACATTCTTTGTAATACTGGTTTCTTCGCAGTTTTCTGTCACGCTCCCCGTCTATGCAAACAAGTACGCGGGGGTACTCGAATGGCAGCTTGCATACATATATGCCGTCAACGGGACAGTCGTGGTCCTGGGGCAGATCCCGATGAACCTGATCACCAGGAAGATGAAGGACACAAACGTGATGATCGCCGGGATGTTCTTCTACTCGCTTGGATACACCCTGATAGGTTTCTCGAGCAATCTTCTCCAGATAATGCTGATAATGGTGATCATCACCACCGGGGAAAACCTCACGAGCCCCGGAATAAACACCGTGGTATCCAATATAGCCCCCAGGGGAAAGACCGGCCTTTACATGGGATTCACCAGCATGATGAACTCTACAGCGCGGGCACTGGGGCCATCAGTGGGCACCGCAATACTGTTCTTCGAGAGTTCCAACCTCCCCATGGCCTGGGCCATGATAAGCTCTTTCGGGATAATCGCAATAGTTATGATGCTCATCTTCAAGGCAGGCTACGAAAGGCCTGCATCCCCTGCGGGCGTGCAGGCCTCATAGTGCGGTTTACTTCTGAAGGTGTGCCTCAAGGAACCATAGTGATTTCTCGATCTCCCTCAGCATTTCGGTGAACAGATCGGCGGTAGCTGCGTCCAACAGTTCGTTGCTCTGATCGATAGCTTTCCTGGTACTGGCGGCCAGTGATGCATATCTTGCAGCCAGTGCGCTCAAATGGTCCTTTCCTTCCACCGCATCCGAAGGGAATTCTTCCAGTGCTGTAGCGGCAGAAACCATTCTTGATGTTCCCTTGGCATATCCGCCGAGCGCAGTTATCCTCTCAGCCAGTTTGTCAACGAATTCCAGGACCGAGCCGGCAATGTTGTCGAAAAGTTCATGGAGCTGGTAGAAAGTCTCTCCCTTGACATTCCAGTGTGCCTGCTTTGTCTGTGAGTAGAGATCTGAGGTATCAGAAAGCTGCTGGTTCAGGAGACTGATCAGTCCCTCCCTCAGGTTCTCCTCCAAGTTCACCCCTGTCTTGTATGTCTTTCCATATTTTTCTGGTGTCATACACGGTAATCACGTTCCTGTTTATAATGATTATTAATTAATAGATAGTATTTATTATTTGGAAGCATGTATGAACTTGTAATGACTGGCGGAATCAGTCCATTCACGGTCTCAGTGGCAGTGCTTTATGGGCTGTTTCAGATAGGATTATATAATGCCTGTTTATTGCAACTTAAGGGTTCAACATGGCTGAAGAAAACATCATCTACGTGGGCAAGAAACCGACAATGAACTACGTACTTGCAATAGTGACACAGTTTAACAACAACGTGGACCACCTTACAATCAAGGCCCGGGGAAAGTCGATAAGCAAGGCAGTTGACATCGCCGAGATAACCCGCCACAAGTTCATCCAGGAAATAAAGTATGGCGCGATAAAGCTCGAGACTGAGGTCCTGCACGGGGAGCGCGGAGACTCCAACGTCTCTTCAATAGAGATAACAATCACGCGCTGATTCACGCCGTCATTACGGTTCCCGGAACCAGGCTAAAGCGTTAAATGAAAATTTGCGATTCACCACAGGGATGCCTGGATATTGATGAATAGCCTGCAAGAGTGGGAAAAGAGCCTTCATGGCAAGATTGACAGCATTAACAGATCGCTTCTGGAGGCTGTCGACTGCGAGGAAGAGAACCTCAGGGAGATGGCCAGGTACACCATCGAGGCAGGCGGAAAGCGTCTCAGGCCCATCCTGACCATCCTGAGCCATTCCATTGTATCAGAGGAACCGTACGAAAAGATCATGGATCTCGCGATAGGCACTGAACTGGTGCACACGGCCAGTTTGATCCATGATGACATCATAGATGCAGCCACCACAAGACGCGGCCTTATCACCCTTTCAGAGAAGTACGGCGTATTCAATGCCATAGTGGTCGGCGATTACCTGTTCACCAGGGCTTACGAACTTGGCTCGAGGTACGGACCTGAAGTCTCAAAGATCCTGGCACATGGGGCCATAAAGCTTGCAGAGGGGCAGACCCTGGAATTTGTCAATCTCGGGAACCTCAACATGCCGGAGGAAGTATACCTGAAGATAATCTCTAACAAGACTGCCAGCTTCTTTTCTGTTTGCTCCGAGGGGGCAGCCATTGCAGCGGGAAGCAACTATGAGGTGAGGAAGAGCCTTTCCGATTTCGCATTCAACATGGGCATGGCTTTCCAGATAACCGACGACATCCTTGACATAATGGGGGAGGAAAAGAGCATAGGGAAAACCGTCTTCGCAGACATCAAGCATAACGCGATCACCCTGCCGATCATATATACCCTGAGGTCGGATGAGAGATATGCCGAAAGACTGAAGAAGATACTGAAGGAGGGCTTTGTCGGGAATTCGAAGGAAGACCTGAGGAATCTGTTCGTTGAGTCCGGCTCCATAGACCAATCCTTCAGGAAGGCCAAGAGGTATGTCATGGATTCCATAGACGCCCTGCACCGCACTGGAAAGTCCCCAAACCTGGATACCCTGATGGATCTCTCGATGGTCGTTATACAGAGACTTGACGATCTCTTCTGAACAGATTTTAAACTCTTGAGGCATTATAGTAGCATGGAAGCAGGCAAAACCGCTTCCCAGTTGCTTAAGGAACTGGGGCTTGAGAAGGCAAATTTCGGTACTTATTCAGGAGAGTGGCATTCGGAGGGGGGTGAGGAGATTGCATCCAGGAGTCCCATAGACGGGACGGTTCTGGCAAAGATTTCCACGAGTTCAGAGAAGGACTATGAACAAGTGGTGAAACACAGCATGGATGAGTTCAGGAAATGGAGGGAAGTCCCGCCCCCAAAGAGAGGGGAACTGATCAGGGAGATCGGGAATGAGCTCAGGAAGGAGAAGGAAAGGCTCGGGATGATTGTCTCCCTTGAAGTTGGAAAAACAATAACCGAGGGGCAAGGGGAGATACAGGAAATGATAGACGTGGCCGACTTTGCCACCGGTCTTTCCAGGCAGCTGTATGGACTTGACATAGCCAGCGAAAGACCAGAGCACAGGATGTCTGAGCAGTGGCAGCCTCTCGGGCCGATCGCCGTGATCAGTTCATTCAATTTCCCATCCTCCGTCTGGTCCTGGAATTCATTCGTGGCTGCGGTCTGCGGGGACACGGTTATATGGAAACCGTCTTCAAAGGCGCCACTAACTGCCATCGCAGTGATGAGGGTCGTGGAGAGAGTGATCAAGAGGCTCAGGGCAAACGAGATATTCTCCCTCGTAACCGGATCAGGAAAAAAGATCGGCGATCTTATCGCCTCAGATCAGAGGATACCGCTGGTCTCATTCACGGGATCAATCCCGACAGGAAAGGGCCTTGGGGAAAAGGTGGCATCAAGGTTCGGAAGAACGATCCTGGAACTTGGCGGCAACAATGCGGCCATAGTGTCGGAGAAGTCCGACATGGAAATTGCGCTCAAGGGGGTTGCATTCGGCGCCCTCGCAACCGCGGGGCAGAGGTGCACCACCACAAGGAGGGCCATAGTCAACGAAAAGATATACTCTACTTTCGTGTCAAGGCTCAAGGAAATCTACTCATCAGTCAGCGTGGGGAACCCTCTTGAACCCGGAACATTGGTTGGGCCCCTGATCGACGAGGAGGCAGTAAGGAATTTCCAGGGAGCCATCAAGAAAGCCCAGAAGGAGGGTGGCAAGCTCATCTACGGTGGAAAGGTGCTGAAGGGGAAGAATTTCCAGAGCGGGAATTACGTGACGCCAGCGCTCATCGAGGCTAACCCGTCCATGAACATTGTGAAGGAGGAGACATTCGCCCCAATACTTTACCTCTTCAAGTACAAGTCCCTTGACGAAGCCTTGGAGATCCACAACTCGGTTCCGCAGGGTCTCTCCTCGGCAATGTTCACCAACGACCTCAGGGAGGAATGGGAATTCCTCTCAGCCCACGGGTCAGACTGCGGCCTGGCAAACGTGAACACCGGCACGGCTGGAGCAGAGATCGGAGGTGCATTTGGCGGGGAGAAGCAGACCGGGGGTGGCAGGGAGAGCGGAAGTGACTCATGGAAGCTCTACATGAGAAGGCAGACAGTGACAAGGAACTTCGGGAAAACCCTTCCACTGGCCCAGGGAGTGCAGTTCAGGGTGTGAGTGTTATTACTCACACTCATTTTTAACCAGTGAATGATTATTACCGTGAATAAATAGCAGGAGGGTTGACAAACCCCACATCCGCCCCCAGGTTCGTGAAATCCGTTGAGATATCTCCCAGGAAGGGAACCGGCTTAGATGACATAACCAGGGCTGCAGATCTCCTTGATGGACTGGTTGACATGGCTACAGCCCCGGAAAACCCGATGGGAAAGCCCGGCATAGACCCTGTCTCTGCACTCATACATCTGACCAGGGGAACGGGCATAGAGCCTGTTCCACATATTTCGCCCAGGGACAAGAACTCCCTCTACATCAGTTCCCAGGTCATGACGGCTATGAAGTTCGGGATCAGGAAGTTCTTCGTCATAGGGGGAGACAGGATATCCAAAGAGATCCAGTCAAGGGAAGTGAGGGAACTGGATGTGTTCCAGACCATCAGTTCATTCAATTTCCCATCCTCCGTCTGGTCCTGGAATTCATTCGTGGCTGCGGTCTGCGGGGACACGGTTATATGGAAACCGTCTTCAAAGGCGCCACTAA
>JAJZKX010000131.1 GCA_021850745.1 Thermoplasmata archaeon | reverse complement strand
AATCACTATGGGCATCGGCAATCTGATCTTTTCAATTCCACCCTCAGTCTCTTTCTCAAGAATGAGCTTGTTATCCTGCTGAAATTCTATTGACGAGACAGAAGTCCCAAGTGAGTATCCGGAAAAGAATGCAATCTGCGGAGGTACCTGCGAAGTCTCTCCATCAAGGGAGTACTTGCCGCACAGTACAATTTCTGGGGATTCAATTTCCACAAGCCTTGAAAGAACCCTTGATGTTGCCCATGTATCCGCACCTCCATACTGCCTGTCTGTTATGAGGATTCCCCTATCCGCTCCCATTCGGAGTGATTCATTGAGTATATCAGATGCCTGTGGCGGCCCCATGGTTGCAACAACAACTTCCGCTCCAAGCCTTTCCTTGATCCTGATGGCCTCCTCAACAGCCTTCTTGTCAAAAGAGTTGATTGAAAGTGGAACACCCTCCCTGATAATCCTGCCCGTGGAAGGATCAAAAGAAATTTTATTGACATCCGGGACTTGCTTTGCAAGTACGAGGATTTTCATTACGCCTCAACCATGATCTCCCCGTTTTCCACCTTAGTCTTGAATGATGTCAAAGGGCCAATATCCCCAGCTCCTTCAGGGGGACTGATAACTTCCCCCGTTTTAGGACTGAATGTTGCAAAGTGATTAGGGCAGATAAGGGTTCCATCATCTATGAACCCTTCAGACAGATCATAATCCTCGTGAGTGCACAGGTGAGAGGTTGCATAATAATTTCCATTTATATTCATTATAATGATCTCCCTGTTTGAAACCTTGACCTTCGCGATATCTCCATCTTTTAAGCTGCTGGTTTTTCCAACTTTATACCAGTTCATGACTTCAAATTTAGAACGGTTATAAATTATTATCGGCAATTAATAACTATTTCAATCGCGAAATCGAAATCGTCCTCAATTTATATATAAAACAATTTTTTCACGAAACAGTTAATAAAGTAAAGGAAATATTCTAATGTGAAGGGTCTCTATTCAGAATCATCTCCGAAAACAAAATTGCTTTTAACAGTTAAAAGAAACGGGGAACCGTCCCTTTCAGAATTGAGCGAGATATTGGGAATATCCAAGGCTGCCATAATCAAGCACATAGTCGAACTGGAAACGGAGGGAATGCTCGAGAGAACATACGTTCCATCCGGGAAAGGAAGGCCGGTTTGTAAAGTCTACATAACAGAAAAAGGGCATAGTGTTCTTCCAAAATCTTACTCATCTCTTGCAATAGATGCCCTGGACTATGTTGAAAAGAATATGGGGATGCAGGGGGTCACAGATATACTTCATCTTAGATCATCAAAAATTCTTGAAGATTACCGGAAATCTCTTGATGGAACGGACGAGGAAACTCTTGTAGGAAAACTGAAATCCCTCAGGAATTCTGACGGATACATGGCGGAAGTAAAGAAACTTTCAGAAAACGTCTTCGAACTTTGCGAATACAATTGTCCGATTCTGCAGGTTTCCGAAAAGTATTCTGAGGCATGCAATACCGAAAGAAAACTTTTTGAGGACCTCCTCGGGGCCGATATCGAATCAACACATAGAATTGTTTCTGGTGCAAAAACCTGCAGGTTCGTGATTAATTTCAAGGAAAAATTTTGATGTGGATAATTTTTCAATTTATATTATCATGAGGGAATCTCCAAACTCATGCCCACCAAGGTTAAAGGATGATACGATATTGGAAAGAGGCTCAGAGATTAGATCCCCTATGAAGGCGGACGTGAGATCATGGTGAGAACTCTCTGCATCGTGGATACCGGTAATTATTCCCGTTATGGGAAAAGGCTCCGTTTCAGGTCCAATTTTTATCGTTGTCATCCCGTTTGGTTTTGTGAATTTTTCATTCTCTATTGATGTTATTATGGCCCTTGCAACTGTTGTCCCCACAGCAATAATTCTCTTGTGCATCAGCGTTGCCCTCCTTATTTTCTCAATGGTCTCTCCTGGCACCTCATAATACTCTGGAAGAAGACTGTTGGAATTTCCAAATTCATTTCGCTCAAGCGAAGCCAGGTTGCAGTGAAGTGTTATAGTGGACGACTGAACACCTCTCGATGAAAGTTCTCTCATGATCTCATTGTTGAACGGTCTTGATGCAGATGGATATTCAGAGGAACCTAACTTGTTCTGAAACACATTCTTATAGTATTTGTAATCAAAGGACCTAGTTATTCCCTCATAATAAATGGGTTTACCAAAACTCAACAGGAACGAATTCAATTCCTCCTTCAAATCATGGAATCTGATTCTGGCATACCTCGGAAATTCTTCATATTTTCCAACAACCTCAACTCCTGCGCCTGAATTGGATATATGAAAATAGTCGCTGGGTTTTACATTCCTGAAATTATATCTGGACCTTATCTCAGCCAGATACACACTTCCTGAGAGAGGTTGTCCCACATGAACCCTGCAGCTTTTTCCAGTGGATTCCTCAATGGCAGACAAAGACGATGGCAGCATCATGCTGTCATTAAGAATAAGAAGATCTCCCGGTTCAAAAATTCTTGAGATAAAGCGAAAGTTCGGGAAAAGAGAAATATTCCCGTTTTGTTTCTCTGCAACCGCCAGCTTGACATCGCTCCTATCCCTGCCAATTAGTTCCTGAGGCATGTTTTCTGTTTTAGTCCCGCTTTCATACAGCATTTCATAATCCATCTCAGATCATCTCCTTTAGCAAAGATTCCAGTTCAGCCGCAGATTTCATCGGATCCTTCAATGTTTCAGGTTCGTCCTCGGGCAGAGCTTTCTTGTGCATTTCTGTATTCATGTCGCCCGGGTCAAAGGATAGGAATCTCCTTTGGCTCTCGATGTTTTCCGATTGCAAGATCTTGAAGAGGAAATCCATAGCCGCCTTTGATGATCCATAGGGCCCCCACTTTGGGTAAGGATTTAAGCCAGCGTCAGATGTTATGTGGACAAGAACCTCTTTCCCGCTTGGAAACCGCCTCATTACCTTTTCAACTATGGATAGGTTTCCAAAGAAATTGGTCTCAAAAACTGTTCTAAAATCGTTCAGTTCCAGCTGTTCAAGAGTAACCAGCGGTGTTCTGCCGAGCTCTCCTGCATTCAGAATTATTGCGTCAAGCTTTTGAAACTTCACCATGACTTGATCCAAAACATGGTCTACATGATTTGATACCCGCAAGTCGCACACTTCTGCTATTAAGGATGAACCGGAATAAACTTCTCTTAGCTCTGAGATCAAATCCATTCGTCTTCCAAAGGTGGCTACTCTCCATCCTGATTTCAGGAACGTTTCAACACATGCCCTTCCCAATCCGGAAGTACCTCCGGTTATGAGCACACTCGCACTTTCTTTATTATTTGTCATAGATTATCATGTGGGTATATTAAATAAACAAAATGGTTAACAAAATAAATTAAAAAGGATTTTGTTTGAACATGTCATAGCCATAAATCATGGATGCAGCAGACAAGACCAGAATATTGAATGCCGGTAAATTAGGAAAGGCAGCACTGGAGTTCGCGCTTACGATGATTGAACCGGGCGCATTGCTTCTGGATGTGGCTGAAAAAACGGAAAATTTCATAAGGCAGGAGGGCGCACAGCCTTCATTTCCGCTCAACCTGTCAATCAACAATGAAGCAGCACATTATACCCCCACTCCAATGGATAAGAAAAAATTCAAAACGGGAGATCTTGTCAAGGTTGACATCGGGGCACAGGTAGATGGTTTCATTTCCGACAATGCTGCAACGATTGAGGTAGGAGGAAAGGGTGAATACTCAACTCTTATCGATTCGTCCAGGGAAGCCCTTGAGGCAGCACTGAGAGTATTGCGGCCCAATGTACCAATCAACCGCATTGGAAAAGCAATAGGCGACAGGATAAGCACATTCGGCTTCAAACCTGTCAGGAATCTGGGGGGACATGGAATAAACAGGTTCGATTTACACTCAAGGATCTTCATTCCGAATTATGATGATGGAAACGGAGCAACAATCACTCCCGGAAGCCTCATTGCAATAGAACCGTTTGCTTCCACCGGCATTGGCATGATCCACAATGGACCGGGAGGCAACATTTACATAATGAGCGGAACGAAGCAGGATAAAAGAGACCCCGTATTTAACGCGTTCAACCTGCTACCTTTCGCAGAAAGGTGGGTTGCGGGTTTGATTCCTGATCACGGTGACTACATGAAAAACATGATGTCAAAAAAGCAGATATCACAGTTTCCCGTATTGAAGGAACATAATGGTGCAATGATATCCCAGGCCGAACACACAATTCTCGTATTATCTGATGAAATTATCGTTACTACCAGATAATCATTCGGGAACCTACGAAATTTAGCCTAAATCATTGTTTCACGGTTGAAAAAAACATTCCACAACTCATATTTAAGCCTAAACCTTTACATTGGGGCTGAGAATAACAATGCATGACTCATATAATTAAGGAGGAACGAGATCTCAGATTCCTTTACACTAAAATGGAGGATGCTTCATCATTTGCCGTATCTGGGTTCAACCTATCAACTTCACCAGAATTTCTTCTTCTAAAACTTTTTGAGACGTATGAAGAAACAGGTCATCCATCAGATTTATTTCTGATTTCTGACAGCTCGCCCGGTTCTCCGGGAAGAGGGCTTGACATAATTGCAAAGAAGATGTATGAATCCGGTGATTTCAAATTCCTTTCCGGAATTCTTTCTCCTTTCCTTGGTTTTACTCCATGGATGGAAAAGGTTGTCAGGGAAAACAATATAGAAGGATATACAGCAAGTATAGGAACGGTTGCACATTGGTTCAGGGAAATATCTGCCAGCAGGCCGGGACTTATAACAAGGGTTGGGTTGGGAACCTTTCTGGATCCAAGGGAATCGGGATGTTACATCAACGACAAGGGGAAAGACAGGAGACGTATTGCGCAGGAAATTATAATGATTGACGGGCAGGAATTCATTTTCTTCAAAGGCCCGCAACCTGACTTTTCACTGATAAGGGGGACAACCGCCGATGAAATTGGTAACATGAGCATGGAGAAGGAAGGCATATATGGAAGCGTGTTTTCCATTGCACAAGCCGCCAAGGCAATGCCCAAGAGAGGCATAGTTTTCGCGCAGGTTGAACGAATAGCAAAATTCGGGACGTTGAACCCTAAGGCTGTGCACGTACCGGGTCCTCTCATTGATTATGTGGTCGTTTCTCCGGAAATGTATTCATGGCAAGGTGGAAACCTGGAATTTGATCCGGGTATTTCAGGAACCATAATTCCGCCGGATGTGCCCAGAAACGAATCAACAGATCAATTGACATTCAGGGATGTAATCACAAGAAGAACGGCAATAGAAGTTGCGAATGTTATTTCAGAAAAGAAAGGGCCCATAATAGTGAACTTTGGTGTTGGCATACCGGCTGAGGTACCATCAATCCTTAATGATGAAGGACTCAGGGACTTTGTTTATTCTACAGTCGAAGCGGGTCCATGGGGAGGAGTTCCATTGAAAGGGCCTGACTTTGGTCTTTCGATGGGGCCATTTGCCATAATTCCACTTCCTGACCAATTCACCCTTTATGAAGGTGGTATGATCGATCTGGCAGTCCTTGGGTTCATGGAAGTGGATCACACTGGCAGCGTGAATCCATCATCACTCAGGAATAAGATAACAGGACCCGGCGGGTTTCCTGTAATCGTTACCGGCTCACCAAGAATAATTTTCTCGGGTGCTTTCACATCGGGGAAGCCGAAAATAGATGTTACTATGGAAGGAATAAAAATAATCAGTGATGGTGGAAAGAAATTTGTGAAGGAGGCTTATCAAACACTATTCTCCGCAAAACTGATGGATGGGAGGAAAAAGGAGGTCACTTATATAACGGAAAGAGGGGTATTTAAGCTAATTTCAGGAAATTTAACACTCGTCGAGGTTGCCCCTGGAATAG
>JAJZKX010000130.1 GCA_021850745.1 Thermoplasmata archaeon | reverse complement strand
GCTGGCCCCTGGACTGCTTGAAGGAATGGAACCTCGATCCATACAGAAGCTTCCCGAACACGTCCGGAACCTGCTTTCTCTCGATGCCTGGCCCGTTGTCCTCCACGGTGATCAGGTACTCGTCATCACTCTGCTTTTCAATTTTTACCTTTATATCCGGAAGAATCTGGTATTCCTCGCAGGCATCCAGAGAGTTGTCCAGTGCCTCCTTTACAATCATGAAGAGCGATTTCTGCGGGGAATCAAAGCCGAGAATGTGCCTGTTCTTTTCAAAAAATTCAGAAATGGAAGCTTCCCTGAAGTCAGATATGGTGGATTTCCTTGAAGCCATCACCTGAAAATGTTCACTTGCCTTAAATTACTTTGCCGGGGAAGTTATCTGTATTCCCGGAGGCAATGACTCGCCTGAGGTGCAGGAAAATGCTTTCTTTGCCCTTTCCCTACCAGAATGCAGGATTATCCGAAATAGCCCAGATCATCCTTCTGGGTTACCTTCCCCTGCACATCTTCCTGCATCTTCTCCGTGATCTGCTCAATCTGCTTGCTTCTTTCCTCAAGGTCTGAAAGATCAACTTCAAGGCTGAGAAGATTCACCAGTATCTTGACAACTTCCTTGGCTCCCTTGGGATCTGCAAAATAACCGGAAGTTTCTCCCATAAGGCATGCTCCCTGCATGCTGAACAGCTCCTTTCCGAGGCCAAGCATTACGCCGGCCGATCCCACTATGCCTCCGCCGGGTTCCCCCTTTGGAAACACAACGCCGCTGTCCGTAAGTGTCTTCACCAGGGATTCGTCGGTTACAGCGCCCAGGACACGTGGAATTTCCACAATCTTGCCTGTGCTGTATCCTCCCAGTGTATAGACCATGGAAACCTCCAGTTTCCTGGCCAGTTCCAGTATCTGATATGACATTTCATACTGTCCTTCCTGTGTGGTTCCCTGAAAATCCCCCACAAGTATGAGGATGTCACTCCTTCCCTTGAGCTTCTTATAATAGAGCGAGTTCCTGACCAGCTTGACCACTCCGGCATCATCGATGAAAACCTGGGGCGGAAGGTACTGGGAGTATATATCTGCAAACTTCTCCATCTTCAGCTTTTCCACAAGATATTCCGCAGCTATCTTCCCCACGTTGCCTATTCCGGGAAGCCCCCCTATGAGGACCGGGCTTGCTAGCCTGGGCCTCTTATACTGATTGATTATTATTTTCTCCATGTTTATGTTCCTCCCCTGAATTTATCCTGAACCTCTGGAACCGGTCCACCGGTGAATACTTTGGCGGAAGAGCTACGTCCGTCCTTTGCCCGCAGATCGGGCACACTTCTTTCATGGTATAAGTGTTGCAGATGCGGCACTTTCTGATCAGTGAATGCATACCGCTTTATCATTTCCTGACAAATTCGGCCACAACGCCGTTCTTTTTGGCATTGTCCATTATCCTCTGTACCACTCTTTTAAGAGTATCTTCGGCAGTCTTATAATCCTTGTCAGTGACAGTCACGATATATCGTGGAGCCCCGGCATACTGGATTCCCACAGTGGCCTCATCACCTGGATCTATTGTGGACCTGATCATCTGAATCCCATTGGGCGCAAGGGAATATGCTTCTATGGTGCCACCAATTTTAACATATGGAAGCACGACGTTTTCCCTGGAGATTTTCACAAAGACTGTCTTCCATTTCTCATTGATTTCGGGGAACCAGTTTTCACTTGCTGAAGCGTCCTCGAATGCTGCATACAGATTGCCGTACCTCTGCCTCAGTTCATCTGCAAATTCAGCCTCGCACTCCTCAACGGACTTCTTTAGCTGCTTGGCAACTATCTCAAGAAGCTTGGAAGCCTTCTGCTCATTCTTCCATTCGGAGATCTTCTCTCTCTTCTGGTGATCATTGACCCTTTTCAGGGAAAGTTCAACATTACCCCTGTTTGTGTCAATGCTCAGGACCTTGCACACCGTCTTCTGGCCTTCTCTCAGGTAATCCCTTATGTGTTTTACCCAGCCGGTGGCGACTTCAGCTATGTGGATAAAACCCTCATGCCCCGGGTATTCTTCCAGCTTGGCCGTAGCTCCAAAATTCTTTACTTCCTTTATTGTTACGACCACCAGCTCTCCCGGTTCAGGAAGGTCCTTGCTCATTGCTGATCTCCAACAATATCCGCGGCCAGGTCCAGCGTTCCGCCGGTTGGCCTTGCAAGGGTGGCGTTGCAGATGTGGCACACAACTACAGAGGATATCTTCGTGTATGTAACCTGCTCATTGCCGCAGTCCCTGCATTTTATCCTGATGAACTTGTTTCCTATGCTCTTGGGCTTTGCAAATCTGCTTTCCGCCATATTACTGAACCTCCACTATTTCCAGTTTCTTGGCCCTGAAGCTTGGAGGTGTAATTGCCTTTTTGCAGGTCTGGCACCTGAATCTCAGAGCAAGCCTCTTGGTTGGCTTTTCCCGGCCTTCATACTTTGGCCTTGGAAAACCTCCGTATCCTGATGTGGCTCTGCGGAATCTCCTCTGTCCTGCCCTGAACTCACTGGCTTTCTTTTTCCTGACTCTTTCCACATCGTGAGGCGTATGCTTCTTGCAGGAAGGGCAGTACATCTTGATTACTTTAGGCATTTTCAATACTTTCACCTGTTGATTGGCAAGATCCTGAAACCCTGATGATTCATCATCTCCGGGATCTTGATATGCTCTCGCTGAATTAGAATGAGGAATATAAGTTTTCTTAACCGGATGGAATTATGGTTGCTGTTCCTCCCAGGTTATGATGCAGCGATCATGGTGAATGCGGGACTGGAAGTTTTCCCTACTGAATCCCTGTCTCTTCCCTGGGCTGCGTGCCCGGGATGACCGCGGGAGACCATGTTCCATCGGCTTTCCTCGCGTACCCTGTTTCATAATGCTGCATGGTGTCTCCGGCGTCCATCAGTGAATCCAGTGGCAGTGTATTGTGCCATCCACCTCCGAAGAGGCAGATTTCCCTGTGGTCCGGGTAGACGACGACATCCTTGTCGTTTCTGGATGGATCTGACCAGATTTCAATGTCCAGGACCCTTACCGGGGAATCATCTGCGGCAAGGATCTGGGTTGGGAGGTCCGGCCCGGTCGGTTTTGATATGACGTCCCCGGGACTTATGGGGATTTCCCGGTCAGCAATCCGTGCCCTTCCTCTTCCGGATATCACAATGTAATGCTCTTCCCGTGCAGTGTGGCTGTGATGGCGTGAATAGGTGTTCCCGGGTTCGATGTCATAAACTCTCATGAATGCATGGGAAAATCCAGTGAGTGGAGAAAGATAGCTGCATCTGCTTCCACTGTCTGTCTCGTTGATGGCCAGCTGCGATGCATCATGCCCCTCGCCTGACAGTATGTTCTGGACCGGTGGAATCCACATCTTCTCTCCGGGATTTTCAGCTTCCCCCATGCTGGCAATGCCATGGTATAGCTGTATATCTATGTCCCAGAATGAGCATATCCTGACAAGATAGCTCCTGGCGGATTCTGTCAGCGCAGGGGCAATGATCCAGATATTCTTCCCGTGATCCACTCTCAAGTACCCGGATCTGTTTGACAGGTCCGCCCAGAGCCACTGCGTGAATCTGATCATGTTTTTCATGGATTCCATCCTGAAATCGCCCATGTTATCGGGATCGAAAAGCTTCCACGCTACATCACAGCGTATGGCACCTGCAGGCCGTACCTCTTTCGCTGGATTCTCCAGTATCTTTATGGTCATTCTTCGCCATTCCGGTTTGTTTTATAATCATTTCCGGTTCAGAAAAATAGTTCGTGTATGCTGATCATAACTATCATCCGCAGCTTCTTTTCATCTGCCTGATCCTGCTCCTTTAAAAGAATTAATCCAGCCCTGGGAATGTGAACCTACAAATAGTTAAATACGAACTATCAATTCAGCCGGGAATAGACATGCCTAAGCCACAGCCAAGTGCACTAAAGCCAATGGACGTTCTCAGAGGATCCATAGAGAAGAACGTAATGGTGGATGTAAAGGGTAACAGGGGTTACTCCGGAATACTTGAAGGTTATGACGTTTACATGAACCTTGTCATAAGGAATGCCGGCGAGACTATCAGAGGAGAAACAAAGGGGGTCTTTGAACGTATCCTTGTTCGCGGCGACAATGTAATATTTGTATCTCCATCAAAAGGTGATAATCAATGAGCAATGGAACAGCAGTAATGGGAAAGATGAACAACAAGAAGGTCCACGTTACATGCCGCAGATGTGGTCATCACACATACCACGTCAGGCAAAAGAGGTGCTCTCACTGTGGATTCCCATCAGCAAGAATCAGATCCTATAGATGGGCTAAAGCCAAGTGATCACTGCGCGGTAGTTGGTTACCGCGGTGGTGATCAGGCATACCCGGTTCTTCTAGTATCCTTAAAGACCCTGCAGCACCGGGGACAGGAAAGTGCAGGCATTGCGACTTTTGTTAATTCCACCATAAATGTCCGCAAGGGCATGGGGCTGGTGTCAGAGGTCTTCAATGATAAATTGTCTGATTCAGATTCCTACCTTTCTGGAAATGTTGGAATAGGGCATACCAGGTATTCCACCGCCGGCACAAAGACCATGGAGAATGCCGGGCCATTTCTTGTGTCAAATTCCCTGGGCCACATAGCAGTGTCGCATAACGGGGAGATTACCAATGCAGACGCCCTGAGAGAGGAGATGATGCGAATGGGGCTTACCTTCCTGACCTCATCGGACACCGAAGTGCTTCTCATGGAGCTGGCAAGGGACATAACTACCTATGGAATACAGAACGGCATAAAGATCGCCATGGACAGGCTGAAGGGTGCTTATGCCGTTACAATGATGATAAATGACCGGCTCTTTGCCATAAGAGACCCGCTGGGAATAAGGCCCCTGGTTATGGGAAACTTTGGAGACAATTTTATAGTTGCATCTGAAACCTGCGCCCTTGACATACTTGGAGCAACTAAGATCCGTGACGTGAAACCCGGAGAGGCCGTTGAGATCACCGAAAGGGGGCCGGAGACAATTTTTGTACGGCCAGCCCCAAGGACCGCCCACTGCATGTTCGAATATGTGTACTTCGCAAGGCCCGACAGCGTCATAGACAACGTGGAAGTTTTTGGATCAAGGATTAACCTTGGAAAGGAGCTTGCCAGGGAACATCCTGTGGAGGCGGATGTGGTCATCCCAGTTCCTGATTCTGGAAGGGCGCAGGCACTGGGATTCTCCATGGAATCACATATACCATACAGTGAAGGGCTCATAAAGAACAGGTTTTCTGACAGGACATTCATAATGCCAACCCAGGATGCCAGAAAGAAGGCCATTGTGCTGAAGCTCAACACCATAAAGTCAGAACTTCAGGGCAAGAGGGTTGTTCTCGTGGATGACAGCATCGTGAGGGGGAACACGATGAAACATATTGTGGCACTCCTCAGGAATGCCGGTGCAGTGGAGGTCCATGTAAGGATTGGGTCGCCTCCCATAGTGGCCCCATGCTACTTCGGGGTAGATATGAAGACAAGAGACCAGTTCCTGGCATCCGGAAAGGACATGGAAGAGATAAGGAAGGAGATAGGATCGGATTCACTTGGTTATGTGTCCATACAGGGCCTGGTCAGGAGCATAGGGAAGAATGAGAATTCCCTGTGCCTTGGATGCCTCACGGGAAATTATCCAGCACCAACCCCTGAGAAGGCAAAAACACCAAGGCAGAAGGAACTGGAAAGCTTTTCCTCCTGACTATTTGCGATTCATTGCTTCCCGAATCTGATCAAGCATTTTATCTGCGTCCAGCAACGTTCCGGAAAAATCAGCCCTGCAGGCTATGGCAATTTTCCCCGCGATGACTCTTGCTGCACGCCCCCGCCTTCTGGCTGGCAGTGAGGACATTCCCTTGTAATGGAACAGGATGCCATGCTTCGGCGGCGGAGTTCCCGAAACAAAA
>JAJZKX010000129.1 GCA_021850745.1 Thermoplasmata archaeon | reverse complement strand
CGTTCCTGAGAGCGCAAGGTGGCTGGCCCATGTTGGAAAAAGTGAAGAGGCGAAGAATGTAGAACAACTCATTTCCGGCAGTTCAAATGAGCACAAGGTTTCCCAGCAGAAATCATCATTCATGGAACTCTTCTCAAAGAAGAACATAAGGGCAACGCTATTCGTTTCCATTTTCTGGTTCTCATACGATGTCGCTTTTTATGGAATTGGCCTGTTCAACCCGACAATACTGGAAATCTTCGGACTGACCAAGAACCTTGCAGTCCTCGGAAGCGCTGTGTTCGCGGTATTCGCTGTTTTTGGCAGCTTCCTCTGCATTGCATTCATTGACAGGCTGGGAAGAAAGAAGATCACAGCATTGGGATTTGCCGGAATGGCGGTCTCCCTGCTCTTCCTCGGTATAATTGCGCTTCTTGTTCCCAAGTCCGCATTCACAGATGGTGGTGTCGCAGCAGCTATAGTGGCACTTTTCATAGTGTTCGAGGTTACACAGACAATGGGGCCGGGAGGCACAGACTTCGTATATCCGCAGGAAGTGTTCCCCACATCCATAAGGGCAACCGGGCAGGGGTTCGGCACATCTGTGAGCAGGATTGGCGCCATACTGGGCCTCACAGCATTCCCTGCAATTGTGGCCATAGCCGGCCTGGGATCTGGTTTGCTCTTCTTCTTTGCGTTTTCGGTTATCGGCCTCGTGGTAACACTGGTGCTGGGCATTGAGACAAGGGGAAAGAGCCTGGAGGAACTGACGGAGAATAACTGATGGCAAGCCTGAGGTTCATGGGAAACTGGAGTTCCAACATCACTGCCTCAAAAAGGAACATATCGCTTCTGCTTGATGGCAGCATAGCCATGGACTTCGGCCCTCACTCCATCGAATCCCTTCTGGAGATGCGCGTTGATCCATGCGGCATTGACACAATCTTCATCAGCCACATGCACCTGGACCACTACGCTGGTCTTCCGGAACTGCTGTGGTACCGTGCTATCCACCAGTGCAGGGAACCAGTCCATATCGTCGGACCCAGGGGAATAGGCAACAACACAAAATCTCTCCTGGAATTGCTGCACACTCCTGAGGCATTCGAGATATTTGCAGAATACCATGAGGAAAAATACGACAATGCCACAGGGTTCGTGGCAAACCATTTAATCAGGGACATAGGCTTCAGGCTGGAGATAGGCGGAAAGGTCTTATTCTATTCAGGAGACACATCATACTCAGAGAATGTTTCCAAAGGCGCCGAGAAGGCTGATGTCCTGCTGCATGAGATGACATACCTTGATTCCGACAGGCAGTGGGCAGATTTCTGGAAACATTCCACTGTGAGTGATGCCTTGAGAGTGTTCAGCGAGTCAGGCAGCAAGATACTCGTTCCGGTGCATCTAACCTCAAAGACTGAGAGATACCTCAACGAAACAATGGAAAAGGATTCTCGCATCAGGGTACCCCAGGGACACATAGAACTGTAATTTTTTTGTCAAAACACACCTAATATAATGGGTGCCCAATTTTTATAATCCATGTCTTTTCAGAGTAGTATACCATTATGACGATGTTCGCCATAAGAGGTACAGTTTCAGAATATAAGGTGATTCAGATAAATACCGAAGTGGCAGCAACTACACTTGTCATATTGATACTGAGTGCAATGCTCGCAGTTCTTCTCACATCAGATTATCTCAGGAAACGCACCATCAGCCTTGCCATGTGGTCTTCCGGGATGTGGGCATTTTCATTCAGCGTTGCCATGGAGGTCGTATTTTCCTTTGGAATATATGATTCCATTCTCATCAGGGCATACCTGTTCCTTGTAGCATTCCTGGTGGAACTGCTAGCAATGGGATCCATGGCCCTGCTCCAGAAAAGGCTGGCCATGGTTTCATACGTTGTGTACAGCCTGGCCACGACAGTTTTCCTCGTAATTGCCCTTGCAGTTTCAGACATAGGGAACCTGCTTTTGAATGGGGTTGTATACGGGCCTCTTCCCCTCCTGGTTACCATTGGCTCTTCTCTTCTCGCATTTCCAGCTGCCATAATACTGGTGGTTGTTTCCATAATATCATACAGGAAGACAAGGGTCCTCAGGCTGGTCAGTATTATCATCGGTGTAATTGTGGTCAGTGCCGCAGGCACCCTCTATATAGCCTCATTCCCAGCATTCCTGTATCTTGCTGAATTCATAGGGATACTCCTGCTCTGGATTGGATTCATAGACTTTGGAGGATTGTTTTCCAAGCGACACCTGAAAAGGGAAAGTGTGGACAGGGAAATTTAAAAGAGCTTCCCTGCCAAATTTTAAAAATTGGTGTTTTAAAAATATCAATCAATCCTGCCTGCGATGAGCTCAGACACGTCCTGGATCTTCATCTTATCCTCCCTGCCAGTGGTCTTTCTGGCATCATCAAGCATTGTCATGCAGTAGGGGCAGGCCGTAACAACGGTGGTTGCATTGACCTTGTCAGCCTGCTCAATCCTCTTGTGTGAGATGAGAGTGCCTTCCTTTTCCTCCATCCAGAGCCTGCCTCCACCTGCGCCACAGCATAGTGACTTGCTCTTGTTCATCTCCATCTCCTCGTAGTTGGCCGCGAAGCTCTTTACAACATCCCTTGGCTCTTCGTACAGCTTGTTGTATCTTCCCACATAGCAGGGGTCATGGTATGTGTATTTCTCCAGAGTGTCAGAATCAAGGGACTTCACGCTGAGTTTCTTGTCTGAGATAAGGCGGTTGATGAATTCAGTGTGGTGGTGCACTTCAAGTTCGATACCAAAGTCCTTGTATTCATTCTTTAGGGAATTGAAGCAATGGGCGCAGCTTGTGATCACTTTCTGTACGCGGTTTGCCTTGAGCGTCTCAACATTTCCCTTGATCATCATATCTGCAAGATATTCATTCCCTGTTCTCCTGGCAGGGTCACCAGTGCACTTCTCCTGAGAGCCAAGGATGGCGAAGTTTACGCCTGCCTTTTTGAGGATCTTAGTGACAGACTTGGCAATCTCCTGGTTCCGCTTATCAAAGCTTGCAACACACCCGACCCAGTAGAGCACATCATACTGGGCATCAGGAGTCTTGGAAAGGTCCACAACATCCAGGCCCGCGGCCCAGTCTGCCCTGGTTGACGGGTCAATGGTGTAAGGGCTTCCGTACTGCTCTATGTTCCTTGTCAGATCTATGACTTCCCTTGGTGCCTTGCCCTGGTTCAGCACCAGCGATCTCCTCATGTCCACAATCTTGGATACATGGTCGATCATCACAGGGCACTGTTCAACGCATGCCATGCATGTGGTACATGACCAGAGATCCTTCTCCAGGATTGGGTCCCCAATCACAGTCTTGAATACCTGGTCCCTATCGCCGCCCCTGGTCCTGTACTCAGTCCCCTGGGCCACTACAACTTCACGGATATCCCATATTATATCTCTCGGAGAAAGGGTCTTTCCCGTCAAGTTTGCAGGGCAGTTGGCTGTGCACCTCCCGCATTCAGTGCAGGCATAGAAGTCAAAGTAGTCCTTCCAGTCAAAATCCCTTATGTCAGTTGCGCCAAACCTTGTTTCCTTTTCAAAATCAATGGGCTTCAGGATTGCCTGGTCTTCCTTTGCAAAAAGGACGTTGAATGGTGCAGCAAAGAGGTGAAGGTGCTTGGAAGTGGGTATGTATGCAAGGAAAATTATGAAATCTGCAGCGTGGATGGTGAAAGCAGTCCAGTAGATGTAATATCCCGTGGTGGCTGAAACCTTTGGCAGCACGGATGCAAGTGCATAGCTTACTGGGGTGTTTGCGGCTGCAAGGTTCTCGCCAATGCTGCCGGGAATGTTTGCAGATACTCCGTCTAATCTCAGGACGGAAAGCACGTAGTAAGTTGCCATGAGGATACCAACCAGCGAAAGGATAAACCAGGCCTCAAAGCCGTTGTATCCCTGATACCTCTTGATCTTGATACCCCATCTCCTTATGAAGGCATAAACAACATCCAGAAGCGCGATGATTGCAAATATGTCTACGGTGAAGAACGCAACCTGTTCGAAAGTTCCTGAAAGCAGGTTGGTGCCGGGGAAGATGGCACTGACAAAGAAGTCGCTGGAGTATGAGGCAAATGCAATGAATGCCCAGAACATCAGGGCATGCATTATGCCTCCTCCAAGGTCCTTGAAGAGCTTTGCCTGGAGGAACACATTCCTTATGACAAGGTAAATTCGCCTTCCTAGCTGCAGTTTCAGGCCCGGCTTCTTCTCAGGTATCTTTACGGCATTCCAGAGAAGCCTGTAAATTGTGTACAGGAAGAATCCTGCAGACAATAAAAGCCCTATCAGAACAATGATCGAGAATACATACATAACTTACACCAAGCCTTCAGTTTTGCTGTAACAACAGCATACTATTCATAAAGCTTGCAACTAAAATAATTTTTTTGGAAAGATCGGGTATATTTCATTTGGAATTTAAAAGGTGAAAATTGGCATAGGGTCAGGCCCCAAGGGCCTTGACCAGTTTGGGAATTACCTGGAAGAGGTCCCCGACAATTCCGTAGTCAGATTCGTCAAAAATAGGGGCGGACTTGTCCTTGTTCAGGGCAATGACGACCTTTGATCCCCTCATTCCAGCTATATGCTGGATCTGCCCTGATATTCCCACAGCAATGTAGAGGTTTGGCCTGACTTTCTTCCCTGATATTCCAACCTGGCGTTCATCACTTAGCCACTGGTAATCCAGGCAAACAGGCCTTGAGCCTGCAAGTTCCCCATTGACAGCCTTCACTAATGGTTCAACCTGGGCAATATTCTCCTTCTTTCCAACTCCCCTGCCAATGCTCACAATGACCTTGGCTTTCTCCAGGTTCACTCCGCTTGATTGCTTCTCCTCAACACTAACAACAGTGACAGCAGACTGCTTGAGCTCTGCAGGTGTTACCGGAGACTGGGAATCGACCTTCTCAGCATCCATTATCCCGGGGGCGAATGTGAAGACCTTTGAATCCGATTCCTCTTCCAGGACAGTCTTGCCTCCAAGGAAATACCTCTTTGTATGGGCATTTGACTGGCCGGCCTGGAATTCCGTAATCTCTGGTATTATGCCTGCGCCAAGAGCCTGGCTTGCTGCACCCGCAACTTCCCTTCCCAGGATTGTTGAAGCCACGAACAGGTAGTCGTATCCGCCAGCCTTGTAAGTTTCCACGAGCCATGATGAAACATTGTCAAACTGCATCTGTCCGTTAAGGCTGTAAACCTTTCCTGCGCCGTAATGGGAAAGTGCATCGGCCTTTGACCCTGCGGTCGCCGCATCAACTTCCCCCTGCTTTTTCAGGTAAGTGACCATCTGTGCAGCCATTTCCGGGAATTCCGAAAATACCAGTGCCTTCATCTTGATTCCTCCCTTATGACCTTTACAATTTCAGCAATGCCCTTGTCCACGTCTTCAAAGACCATCTTCTTCCTCTCGCTCTTCGGAGCCTTGTTTGAAAGGACTTTCACTTCCCTTCCAGTGAGAGTCGCAGCCTCAGTGTTGATGGGCTTCCTTCCGGCCTGCATGATCTGCATGACAGGGGGCAGCCTCGGCTCATTTATTTCCTGTGTCACTGATATGACAACCGGGAAGTCTGCCTGTATGATCTGGTTGTTTTCCTCCAGCGCCCTCTTGACCTTAACCGTGGAACCGCTGACTTCTATGGAGTTCGCATTTCCCAGAAGTGGAATGCCAAGATGATTTGCAATTTTACCTGCAAGGAGGCCGGAAATGGAATCAGCAGACTGGTTTCCTAGAATGACTATGTCATGCTTCAACGCCCTGATCTTTTCACCAAGTACTTTTGCAGTAAGCGATGGGTTGTTCCCCTTGAATCCTGTTATTATGTGCCCTTCGTCTGCGCCCATTGCATAAGCTTTCTTCAGGATGGCACTTGACTGTTCATTGCCGAATATGATTGCAGTGACCTTACCCCCATATTTTTCCTTCAGCTTGACTGCTTCCTCAACCGAATTCTCGCTGAGGTTTTCCAGTTTCA
>JAJZKX010000128.1 GCA_021850745.1 Thermoplasmata archaeon | reverse complement strand
GTTGGCATTCACAAGGAATTTCATATCTGCAGGTCTGAAGGAAAGGCCAATAACCCGGGACCTTGACTGGGGCGTTCTCAAATCGTCTTTCTGCCTCTTCCAGTGCCTTTAAATCGCTCTGGTCAGGTATGCCAGGAACTGGTTCCACCTGATTCTTGGTTATAAAACTTACAACCCTGTGAATAAGATTGCCGAATTTGTCTATGAGTTCACTGTTTACCTTGTCCTGAAGATCAGAGAGAGTGAAATCCGAATCGCCGGTCTCAGGAAGGTTCATTGCCATATAGAAACGCAGGTAATCTTTTGGTATTACTTTTAGGGCTTCAGCCACCGTAAGGCCGATACCCCTGCTCTTTGAAAACTGCTCACCCTTGAATCTCAGGTATTCGTTGGCAGGTACGTCATACGGGAGGTTTATGCCTCCCATTCCCATGAGTATTGCCGGCCAGATTACCGTGTGGAACGGGATATTATCCTTGCCGAGGAAATAATATGTCCTCACATCCCCGTCATAATAGAATTCTTTCCAGTAGTCCGGCTTACCTATTTTTTCTGAATATATCTTTGAACCTGACAGGTATCCTATAAGTGCTTCAAACCACACATATATTCTCTTATGATCATAACCCTTCAGAGGGATGGGAACGCCCCAGTCAAGGTCCCGGGTTATTGGCCTTTCCTTCAGACCTGCAGATATGAAATTCCTTGTGAATGCCAACACGTTGGATCTCCAGAAATTCTTTTCCTCAAGCCATGTCATGAGTTTTTCCTGGAAAAGATCCAGCCTCAAAAAGAAGTGGGATGTCTCCCTGAACTCTGGAACCTCGTCGCACAGAACGCATCTTGGATCTATGAGTTCCTGGGGGTCGAGAGTCCTTCCGCATTCATCACACTGGTCACCCCTGGCCTGCTTGAAACCGCAGTGCGGACATGTACCTTCTATATACCTGTCTGGCATGAATCTTCCGCATTTAGCGCAGTACGGGGAAATCATCGGTTTTTCGGCAAGATAACCTTTTCCAAGAAGATCAAGGAAGATTTCCTGTGCAGTTTCCCAGTGCTCCCGATATGAGGTCCTGGTGAAAAAATCAAACTTTATGTCCATTGAACTGAAAGTCTCAAGGAATTCCCTGTGAAACTTTTCAGCTATTTCCTCAGGGGTGGTTTTCTGTTTCTCGGCAGAGATTGTTATTGGAGTTCCATATTCATCACTCCCTGAAATGAACATAACTTCATTCCCGATCATCCTGTTGAATCTCACGAATATATCGGGAGAGAGATAAGCCCCGGCTATATGGCCCAGGTGAAGCGATCCGTTTGCATAAGGCAGAGCCGCATTTACCACTATTTTTATAATACCACACCTCCGGAATTGATTCCGTCTGGAAGCTGTAATAAGTTACTTGGTAATAATTCTTGAGAATTCCTGCAATCCTCAAACCTTCAGTAACAGGTGGATTTATCCCACCGTGTTGCTTCCTGTTTCCTGTTCAGGGAGGAATCAGATGAACAGCCCGGGTCCGCCAAATCCCATCATGCCCATTCCCATCATACCCATCATTCCCATGCCCATCATGCCCATTCCCATCATTGATCCATTTCCGGCCATCTGCTGCTGGTGAGCTTTCATATGCTGGTCAAGTTCCTGCTGTGTCTTGAAGAGCATCCCGTCATATTCGCATATTTTCAGTGTCGGGTCTATCTTCTTGACTATCTGCTCCCACATCCTCTTCTCGAACTCATGGCCTGAATGCAGCTCTGCAGCGGTTGCCATCCCCAGTGTTGCAATGCCTTCAATTGCAGGTATTGCCATGTCTCTTCCCCAGATACCTGCATGCAGCTGAACCTCGAATTTGCCTTTGTCACCTGCAATGACAACGTCCACATCCCTGACTCTTCCAAGGACTATCCTCTCCTTGTTTGACTTTTTTGCATGTATCTCGTACATTGAATTGCTCTGGTCATCAGAGGTTATCTTGAAATTCTCCTTTGCAAGCAGTTCCTTCACAAGATCGTATACTTCCGATGGATCTATGTCCCTTTCGACAAAACCATGTTTTATCATAAATGTATAGAGCCGTATTGAGTATATATTTGTCGAAAAAATTAAAGGCTGAAACTGAAGCCGTGTTCAGTTCGATATATTATGCTTCAGCCTGTTTAATACGAAGTTCCTGTCCATGTTGGAAAGGAAGTATCCGAGCCTTGGTCCCTGATCCTTGCCGATAATGACCTTATAGAATGATCCAAATCCTTCCTTTGGGGAAACGTTTCTTTCCTTAAGGATCTCGTGTACAGTATTGTGGATTTCCTCAGGTGTCCATTTTATATTTCCTGCCTTTTCCAGGAATTCACCCACGATCTCTTTTTCCCTTGAGTCCAGATCGGCCCTGTAATCTTCAGGCATGACCCTGAATTTAACCACATCGGGAGCATATTTCGAAAGCCAGTTCCTTGCGATCTGTATTTCCCATGTCATCTGGTCATCAAGCGTCTCCCCTGCATAACCTGATTTTTTAAGTATCCTCAGGAGATCAGAAGGATTTGTGTATATCTGCACCAGTGTCACAAGATGCCGGAAGCTAATGCTGCTCCTGCTCTCCCTTCCCTCAATTCTTGAATATTCATAGACCTCCCGGTAATCTTCGTCCTTGACTTCCTCCTGCCCGTTGTATGCCTTCTGGTATTTTTCGAATTCGTCCACAAGGTTCAGGAGACCTGCACCGGGATCGAAGTTGATGTGCCTCCCCGGATTACTCCTGGCTATTATGAATCTCAGTATCTGGGGAGGAGCGTAGTTAACCATGTCAGATGCAGGGATTGATATACCGGTGGAGGAATGCATTACACCCACACCTTTCAGGAATATTCTTTCATAGATCAGTGGAACCGGGGCTTTTATGCCAAAGACTTCCTCTGCAATTCTCTTCCCTGTGTCGTATGAACCTCCTGCTGCTCCGTGATCCTTTCCAAAGGGCTCTATTGTTACACCAAGTTCGAACCACTTGGCTGGCCATTCGATTCTCCATGGCATTTTGCCTTCATCCTTCCTTATGTCCGATGAACCTTCGTTTCCGCATGAACATCTGTAATGAATGAGAGGCAGGTCAAAAGAGGTGACTACCGTTGAATTGATTCTCCCGCATCTGCCACATCTGGGATTATACGGGAACCAGTTCTCTTCAAGGTCCCTTCCTGAGAGATCCTGCAGTATTTCCCTGATTTTTTCACGTTGTTCCACTACAATCCTTATGGATCTTTCAAACCGGCCTTCCCTGTAAAGACCAGTGGTTCTTATGACCTCCACATTTACGTCAATTTTGGAAAGGGTTTCCACAAAAGGCTTCAGGAAATATTCTGAATACGAGGGGCCACCGTCCGGTGCAGGTATGCCGCTCAGCGGATAACCCACATAAGCAGAATAACTCTGGTCAAGGAATGGGTATACCTTCCTCAGTGGATCTATGTCGTCACAAAGGTATATGAATCTCGAATTCAGACCCTTCTTTTTGGCGGCTTTGTAGATCATGTCCCCTGTAAGTATTTCCCTCATGTTCCCGACGTGAATCGGCCCCGATGGAGATATACCGGTTGATACCAGCTGGTTGCCTTCCAGATCTTCTACAAGTGCGTCTGCCCAGTGCATAAATGAAACCTAACTGCTCCCGATTAGACTTGTCCTGATTATGGACCTGATCCTTACGCCCATGATTTCGTCTCCATGTATCTTAGATGCCAAAACAACAACAAGAATCACATTCCCGCCTTCAGATTTGACATCCATGATTGTTCTTTTCAGTGTCTCACCCGTGCTTGCAACATCATCGATAATAACGATGTTTTTCCCCCTCACACCGGCAAAATTGCTGCTGAAAAGCCCTTCCTTCCTACTTGGGTGAGGCCTGTAGACCACAAGCTCCTTGTCCATAAGGTAAGAAACCATTGTGGCAAAGGGGATTCCGTTGATTGTTATACCAAGTATTGAGGAGACTTCAAAATCCCCAATATGTGATTCCTCATCTATTATATCTGCGATTATTTCTGAAAGACTGCTTATTCTGCTTCCATACACACCTGCAGTCCTCCACCCTATCTTTACATCCTGAACTTTGGATTCCTTCAGGAAGTCCTTGCTTAGCAGCCATGTGACAGTATTGACTGAAAGGTGAAGTTCGGTCGAAATTTCTTTATCCGCCATGCCCTTGTTCTTAAGATCAAGTGCTCTTTTGTACAATTCTTCAAGGCTCTTCATAATAATAACCTCATTCTCTTTTATATCGGAAGAAAATCAGCATTAACTATTATAACCTTGTCTTGTCAGACTGACCTGCATTACACAGATAAGCAGACTCTTCAGGAAAGGTTTCAAACAATCTTGATTTTTGAGATGTCAACCCGGTCACCAAACATTTTCCTTATGTTCTGTGATGCCTCGTCCAGTTCCCCAGTGGTGAGGATTTTTCTCATCCATTCTATCTGCCTTCCGCATTTCCTGGGAATTACATGGAGATGGTAATGCATGACCCTCTGGTTTGCACATCTCCCATTGTTCTGGCCGATATTGAGTGCATCGGCATTCATGGCAAGGAGGATCGCAGGTGCAAGTTTCTTGGCCACCAGGTGAACTGCCGAATATATGTCGTCCGGAATATCAAGTATATTTGAATAATGGCTTTTGGGAATGACCAGCACATGACCCTGTTCAACAGGAGCATTGTCCATGAAAGCCATTGTAAGATCATCTTCGTAAATGATAGCTGCGTTTCTGTTTGCCACTATCTCAGTGCAGAAGACACAAGATTTGCGGTCCATGGTGCATTAATATAATTGAAATATAAAAAGTGAAGCTTGATTACTGTGGATTCAGAGCATACTGATCCAGAATCCTACTTATCAAACATAAAATACCCTTGTACAATCTGGATCTATGCCACAGGGAACTATAAAGATGAATAAACCGCCACCGGCACCTATCATAACACCCGCACCAGGGAAATCCACTAAATACAAAGGTGCGAAACATACCATACTTGTTATGAGTGGAAAGGGTGGTGTGGGAAAATCAACAGTAGCCGTCAACCTTGCTGTCACCATGGCATCACATGGCCTCAAGGTGGGACTCATAGATGCAGATATAAATGGGCCAGATGATCCAAAGATGCTGGGAGTGGCCAGCGAGAAAGTTGATGCTGACGATCGGGGCATAATTCCAGTTAAGACCAGGTATGGAGTGGATGTAATATCTATGGGATTCCTGCTCCCCACAGAGGACACAGCGGTCATATGGCGTGGTGCCCTGAGACATAAGGCACTGCAGCAGTTTCTGGAGGAGGTGTTCTGGGACAACAAGGACTATGTCATACTTGACATGCCTCCAGGAACCGGGGATGAAGCTCTCACAATTGCCCAGCTTGTACCGGATGCTGACGGGATTGTTATTGTCATAACTCCACAGGAAGTTGCCCTCATCGACGCGAAGAAGGCGATTAACTTTGCGGGCCAGCTGAAGCTTCCAGTCATAGGCCTGATTGAAAACATGAGTGGACTGGTATGCCCGCACTGCGGTGAAACAATAAATGTATTCAAAACAGGTGGAGGAGAAGAGGCTGCCAGGAAATATAATGTGAAATTCCTTGGAAGGATTCCGCTGGTTCCCCAGATAGTAACTGATGCCGATAACGGCCTTGCTGCCGTAGACAATAACGAAAAACTCAAGGAAATTTTCTCAAACATAACCGAGACAATAATCAATGGAAAAAAATGATTCCATTATTTTTTTTATTTTCATCTTCAACAATATAATTTGCAGCATAGCTGCCAACAGGTAAATAGTAAATTCAAATTTTTACAAAATTAAAATTGAAATGCCAATCAATGTTAAAAAAAATAAAAGGTAACGCACATAAAATTATGTAAACGCCAGTCAAAATCACATTAGCATGGATTGTGTATTCGGTCGGTTAGTGACTGTGGACTTAATATCTCGCCGAAGCTCGATACTCACATCCCAGTTCTATCAAA
>JAJZKX010000127.1:5014-6041 GCA_021850745.1 Thermoplasmata archaeon | reverse complement strand
TTAATATGCAATCGTAATTAACACGACTTAAACTTATAGGTGTTTTAATGGAACTGTTAGCTGAAGAAGAAAAACAGATAGTAAGCAGAAATCTTCCTTTGCCTGAATCGGTCTCAAAGGTCAAGAATGATGTATTGGAAATGTCCGCTTTCATTCACGCTAATCCTGAACTGGGTAGTGAAGAATTCAAATGCAGTGCTAAGCTCGTAGGAGCCCTTAAAAAATGGGGATTTCAGGTTGAGGAAAACTACCTCGGAATGAAAACCGCTTTCCTTGCAAAAGTAGGAAAGGGTGAACCGAAAGTAGCAGTATTTGCCGAATATGATGCCCTACCCATTGGCCATGCCTGCGGGCACAATATACTCGGATCATGGGCATTCGGTGTCGGTGCATCACTTGTTGAGGAAGTAATGAAACTAAAATCAGGTACCTTATATATAGTCGGTAGCCCGGCCGAGGAAGGCAGGGGAGAATATGCATCGAGCAAAGTTGTAATTGCCCCGGAACTCGCTAAGGATGGTGTAAAGGCCGTATTCACAACTCATCCGGTGGATGAGTGGGAGGTAGGAAATTACAGCCTCGGGATTATGAGATACTCATTCGTCTTCCATGGCAGAGATGCCCATGCAGCGGTCTCGCCTGAGAAAGGCATAAACGCCCTTGATGCAGCAGTGGATTTCTATACAAACTTCAGGATGATGTTTGGCCTCCTGAGCAGAAAACATCAGATTGTACTCAGCGCCATCATAAAAGATGGAGGGAGTGCTCCAAATGTAATCCCTGGCAGAGCAGAACTCTGGGTTGATATGAGATCAGAAGATGATGGGTTCCTCCAGGGAATCTTCAAGAGAACCATAGAAATGGCTAAGAATATAGCAACGGTTCATTCCTGCACTTTTGACTACAAACCACTTGCCCCGGAAATGAAACCGAGGAAGCGTAATGATCTGCTTGATTCAATTTATTACGAGAATGCGACAAAATACGTAGGAAACATAGTGGTTTCTCCCAAAGAATTTTACGAACG
>JAJZKX010000127.1:0-5004 GCA_021850745.1 Thermoplasmata archaeon | reverse complement strand
GAAATGTATCCCAGTTGATCCCCACGGGCCATCTGGGCATAAAGATAGGCCCGGTAGGACTTGCCGGGCATTCCGAAAACCTGAGAGACTCGGCCATAACCCCACAGGCACAGGAAGCTCTCATGACGGGAATAGCCATAGCGCATGATTCAATCCTTCAGTACTTCAGAGTTAAGGATGGCGGGAAATAAGTACTCTAAAATAGAGTATTTTGGCTTTTGACAGATGCTGTTTTCAATCTACCTTTACCATTTTTCAATTTTAATTTCAGGGTAATATTTATCAGGTATACAGGAAAAATAAAGAATATATAAGCATGCCATGTAATTACATGGAAAACGTATCAGATACAAAGGATAGAATATACAAGCTATCAGATCAGCATCAGAAAGACTCCTTGGAGTTTTTCAGGAAACTGATAAAAATTCAAAGCGAAAACTATGGAAATGGAAAGGGAAACGAAAAGGACATTGCAAATTTTGTCTGTGACGCCTTACGGCCTCTTGGCCTCAAAGGCAGATTCTACGAACCCGCAGAAAACAGGCTCAGCTATGTGGCTCAATTAGAAGGAAGCGCAATATCAAAATCCACTAATTTGGCATTGTATTCGCATCTCGATACAGTTCCTGTCGGAAATCTTGATGACTGGACCCATCCTCCATTCGCCGCAGTTATTTCAGAAGGCAGGCTGCACGGAAGGGGCACCGCCGATAATAAGCAAGGCATTGCCTCGAACATCTCAGCTATAAAGTATCTTGTAGAATCCGGGGTTGAATTGAAGGGAAATGTGACTCTTCTGCTTGTTGCTGATGAAGAAAATGGTGGAAACCTTGGGCTTGCATCAGTTCTGAAAAGCGGGGACGTCAAACCGTCTTATTGCTGCTATACGCATAACGGAATACCTGAAGACGAACTGGCACCTTTCTTCCTAGGGCTAGGCCATCGTGGCCTTATATGGGTAAAGGTATCCATAAAGGGAAAAGCAGCACATAGTTCCCGCAAGGAAGAAGGGTTGAATGCGATTTATCTAATGAGCAAATTCGTGCAGAGGATTGAGGAGCTGAGAGTCCCGGTAAACCCGCATCATGTGGTACCTGGTGGAATAACCATAAGTGTAAATATGATAAATGGAGGCAAGAAGAATAATGTGGTCGCAGACACATGTGATGCGATTATAGACTGTCGCCATATCCCGGGATTTACATCCGCAGATCTTGTAGGAATTGTGAATGATAACCTTGACAGAGTACGTGTGGAAACAGGCAATTTCACTTCTGAAGTAACTGTTATTTCCGAGGCTGAGTCAACATTTGTTGAACAAACTGAGCCCATTGTCTCAGAAGTGGAAAGGGTATACAGGGAGTTTAATCCCAAGAGAATAATCAACAAGGCTGGTCATAAAGCAACTAGTGACTCGAGGTGGCTTCTTAAAAGTGGTATTCCCACCGCATTTGGGCTGGCGGCAGAGGGGAAGAATCTACATGGTCCAAATGAATCCGTAAATATTGAACATTTCCTAGAGTCCATTAAAATGCAGGCATCCCTTATAATCAACACGGTTGGGTAAAACAGAACCCACAAATAATTTTTAACATTTTTTACGCAAGCCGCGTTTCCAACCAGACTGGAGCCCATATTGTAATTAAGGCAAAAAATGCTATTCTAATTCTTCAGGGTGTTAGAAAAACCTAAGGAATGGTTTAACTCAACTAGGATCAAAATAAAAAAATAGGGATATCATCTCGCCCTAATCACCGCTCGCGAACATCTTCACTAATGAGTTGAAGACCCGGTGCCTGTCAAGAAACACTAGATGGCCAGCGTCAGGAAGAACACAAAATTCTGCCCCCTTGATCTGACTGTAAAGCCAGTACCCCTTTTCAACTGGCACAGCATCCTCCGCACCCCATACTATAAGTGCTGGTATTTTGAGATTGCTGACAAAATTTGACATGTGCTTACCCTTGTAAGAATTGTTGCGAAATCTGCCTTCCTCTGTTCCTGAATGAAGCTCCTGGTCTCTCCTTCTTGGATCAAAATTTTTCTTACCGTATTCATAAGCAAGTTCTACCATCTCGTCGGTCAACAGGCTCTTATTGAAGATAATTCTGGAAAAAAAATCGCGGGTGCTCTTAAGCGTAAAAGGAGCATTGAAGTCGAATGCTGTTGAAGCGCGTCCACGTTCCATGGTTATACTTCCCGTATTGCAGAAGATGAGTTTGGATACAAGCTCTGTGTACTCCAGCGTGATGTAAGACGCAATCCAAGCACCTTGGGATTGGCCGCAGAGGACTGCTGAGTTTATTCCCAGCACTTTCAGTAGGCTGGCCACATGCTCAGCCCTTTCAGTTAAGGAATAATCAGGGTTTTGGGGTATTTCTGTCAACCCGAATCCCAGTTCGTCCGGTGCAATCACCCTGAAATTCCGGGAAAGTTCTTCAATGTTGTACTTCCATTGTATAGCTGATGCAACGCAGTGGCCGCCCCCATGTATCAATACAAGGGGCTTGCCGCTGCCTGCGTCGTAATAATGTGTTTTCACGCCATTTACATCGACAAACTTTCCGTATTTCTCAAAGTAATCCTTCAAGCTGCCTCGGCCTCACCCGGCTGCCCAGCAGTCAAGGTTTCAGGGCGCCATATCCTTTTTGACACTGATGGTGTCAGTACGGCCAGCAGAAGGCACACAGCCATGGGTATCACTATGGCGATCTGACCAGCAGTCTGATATCCATGTGAAACTAAGGCTCCCATCAACGGGCCACCGGCCATTCCACCTATATTAAAGAGCGCTTCCATGAATCCGACCGCTGTTCCAACCCATGCAAGCTCTACAGTTTCCTGAGTAAAGGCTCTCATTTGCCCGTAAACAGCATAGCCACCGCCGAAGAGAACAAGGCCAAAGACCGCAATAAGCACAGTTACATGGAGCACTGTGATTAGCAGTGTTCCAATTACCATCATAGCAGCTCCTAATTGGACTACTCTTATTCTCTTGAACCTGTCTCCACCCCAGCCTGCTGGAAGAGCCATGGCTATACCACCAAAGCCGAGCGCACTTGATACGGCAGTAATTGTTGGCCTGGAGTAGTGAAGGCTAAGCATGTATGGCGTGAAATAGCTCAGATAGGCAAAGTATCCAACTCCGAAAAACATGATAGACAGTGATATGAGGAGCAGCGGTTTGTTCAGTATTTCCACTATACCTTTCATCGAATGTTTCTTGAATGTATACGTAGATGGCACGAACAGAGCAACCAGGGCTATCACGACTGCACCCATTATCCCGGAAATAACGAACGGCCAGAAGAATGAAGTTGGAGAAGAGAAACCTGAAAATACGTAAGGTGCACTTGCCAAGCCTGCATTGAACATTATGGAGACCAGCGCAATGAGTTTGCCGCGATGGACAGACCTCAGGTCCCCGAGGAAAGAGGCTATCATTGGCTGAGCAAGGCCAGTTCCGACACCGGTCAGGAACCTGAAGACAAACAGTTCTATCTCATTCTTGGCGAATCCCATAAGGGCGGAAAACAGTGATAAGACAGCAAGTGAGATGATTATTCCATTCCTGGTGGTTACTTTGTCGAAAATATACCCGCCAGCGAAACTGAATATTACGATACCTAGTGTGTAGGCTGTGGCCATGATCCCAAGTGTTGATGTGCTGACATTTGTGATCTTGTCGACAAAGGCACCGCCAAACAGGAAAATCATGGAATCGAATCCCACAAGGAAAAGTCCCAGGGCCACTATGATGCCCATGGTAAGCAGTCCACCTGTTGATTCGGCCTTTACAACCGCTGTTTGTGCAGCGGGATTGCTTTCTGTCACCTAAAAACCTCCGAAGAAGTTCATAAGAGAATTAAAATGTCTTATTCTCATTAAATAAAAAGAAAATTGTATCCATATTTAAATCTTTGTTGAACAACTGACCTAATTCTTGTTAAATTTTGGAATTTTTTGTTCAGCTTCTGAAAACTACCATTAATATCACATTCATTGGGCACACTGGGTTGGAGGGTTGCATTAAGTGAAATATTTGCACTTTCCGTTACAAATTTTTTGCTTGAATTCTGCAAATAGCATTTGCCTTAAGAGATGTCCAATGCATTCATTTTACATCCATTGAATGTCTTTTTAACTCAAAAGAAAATGATTGGCATCAAACTACCACTACTGTTCTGCCCTGCTTTAGTGGACCTTGGGAAGGTATTCAAGGAACCACTTTTTTGCTGATTCTGCAACATGTTCCAGCGTACCCTCCTCCTCGAATAGGTGAGTGGCATTCCGCACAAATTCCAGTTTCTTCTTGCAGTTCAGCCTTTCATATGCCATTTCATTGAGTTCCACTACCTCATAATCCCTGGAACCTACTATGAACAAAGTAGGTGCAGTTATTCTGGGGAGATATTCCATGGCCATGTCAGGCCTCCCTCCACGGGAGACTATGGCACCAATCGAAATGGGCGACTCTGATGCAGCTTTGAGAGCAGCAGCCGCCCCCGTGCTTGCGCCGAAATAGCCAATTCCTCTCCCTCCATCCGGAAGGTTTTGTGCAACCCAGTTCGTGGCAAAAAGGAGCCTGCGGGAAAGTAGTCCTATGTCGAACACATTTTTCCTGAAGACAGATTCTTCCTCACTCAGCAGGTCAAAAAGCAGTGTTGCAATGCCACCCCTGTTGAGTTCCTCTGCAACAAACCTGTTTCTTGAACTGAGCCTGCTACTTCCGCTTCCATGCGCAAATATGACAGTGCAGCGGAAGTCGTCGGGTAAGTTCAGGACTCCGGGCAGGAAGATATTGCCAACCTGAATTGAAATTTCAGAGGTTACATTTTGTCTTTTGGCATCGGGCATGTTTCCCACTATTTTACAATGTCCACCTCGAATATTAATGACATCTGAAAGTATTCAGTTGAAACAGACATATTACGATTGTTTCCAAGATTACCGCATTTGGCAAAATTCTGATGGAAAAACGATTCATGAGTTAGGGATTCCGGT
>JAJZKX010000126.1 GCA_021850745.1 Thermoplasmata archaeon | reverse complement strand
AAGAAATAAAACTTTCGATTCTGAGATTTGTATCCAATACAAATTATTAATAAACACTATCAACTGGTAAAGTTATCTAAAATCCAGTTAAATACTGAACCTGTTAACAATTACATATAAATATAACGCAGGGAATTTTAGACCGTGAAATAATGTTTGAAATAAGGTTCCACGGAAGGGGAGGGCAGGGGACAGTCACAGCATCCAGAATTCTTGCTTTAGCAGCCTTTGAAGAGGGGAAATATGTCATTTCATTCCCTTTCTTTGGCACGGAGAGGAGGGGTGCCCCGGTTACGGCCTTTACAAGAATTGACGATCAGCCTATTCTCCTGAAGACCCAGATTTACCATCCAAATATCGTTGTGGTACTAGACCCCTGGGTGCTCGATAACGGGGGTGCTACTTCTGGAGTTCCTGAAGACGGGATGTTCATTATCAACTCAAGAAAAGCGCCTGGTGAGTTTGAACTCAACAGGAAAACAGCCACCGTGGATGCAACATCAATCGCGGTATCACTTGAACTGGGCAGCAGGGCAAACCCCATTGTAAACACTGCAATTCTCGGGGCATTTGCCAAAGCGACAGGACTAGTCTCATTAGAGACTGTGGTTAATGCAACCATGGAAAGTTCCCCGAAGAAGAGAACGGAGAATGCCGAGGCCGTAAAGCAGGCTTACGGGTCAGTGAGGATGGGGTGAGGGAAATGGTGTTAGTGCCTGTGGCGGAGGTAAGCTCAAGGGGGAACAGGACCGATTCATGGAGAACACAGAAACCAGTCATTGATTACAGCACTTGCATAAGGTGCATGATATGCTGGAAGTTCTGCCCTGACAATGCAATCATGTATTCCACGGAAAATGATTATCCCTCTCCAAATGGGAGGGTTGCAAGGCTCGAGGCCCCGATAATAGATTATGATCACTGCAAGGGATGCGGGATATGCTCAAATGAATGCCCGGAGGAATCCATAAAGATGGAAATGGAAGGAGTGGAATGACATGATAAGGACTCTGCAGAAGTACAATGCCATAATGACTGGAAATGAGGCTGTTGCAATGGGCGCAAAACTTGCGAGAGTGCGCTTCATCTCGGCATACCCCATAACCCCCCAAACCACCATAGTGGAAAAACTTGCGGAAATGATTGCAAACCGTGAACTGGATTCCAGATACGTAGAAGTTGAGAGTGAACACAGCGCAATGGCTGCAACCATGGCAAGCGAACTGACTGGAACCAGGTCGTATACCGCGACCAGCTCACATGGTCTACTCTACATGCACGAGATGCTTCACTGGGTGGCTGGCCAGAGACTGCCGGTTGTAATGAGTGTAGTGAACAGGGCAATTGGCCCCCCATGGAACATCTGGTCTGACCAGACCGACACAATGAACCAAAAGGATACCGGATGGATGCAGGTTTACTGTGAATCTAACCAGGAAGCCCTCGATACAATACTTATGGGATACAAAATCGCTGAGAGCAGTGAGGTCCTGCTGCCACTCATGACCATGGAGGATGCTTTTGTGCTTTCCCACACATCGGAACCTGTAAATGTGCCTGAGCAAAAAGCTGTGGATGATTTCCTGCCGGAGCTTGACCTGAATTACAGGATAGATGTGGAAAATCCCATGGGGTATGGTTCCTATTCCACTCCGGATGGGCCATTCATGGAATTGAAAAAAGGATATGCATGACTCAATGGAAAAGGCAAGAAAAGCCATCAGGAAGGTAACAGCGGATTTCGCAGCATCATTTGAGAGGGATTATTCTGGACTCATTGAGGAATTTATGACAGATGATGCCGACTATGTGCTAATAGCATCGGGCACTCTTGCTTCAACTGGAAAATACGTTGTGCAGAGGCTGAGGGAAAAAGGCCATAAGGTTGGTATCATAAGGATGAGGTTTTTCCGGCCTTTCCCTGCGGACGAGATTAGGAAGGCCATAAAGGGAACAAAGGGCGTCGGTATCATTGACAGATCCATGTCATTCGGAAATGGAGGCAACACCTATCTTGAAGTTTCAAGTTCACTCTACGGAACTGATAATCCAACGCTTTTCGGTTTTATTGCAGGCCTTGGTGGCCGGGACGTAAAGATAGAGGACTTTGAGGAGATGTTCAGAACCATGGAGAACAAAGAGCCGGGGCAGTATTGGATAAATATTAAGGGAGGGAATTGAATTGCCATTTTCCATTCCGAAACAGGAGCTGATGGAACCTGGAAACACAGCATGCCATGGGTGTGGTGCAACGCTTTCCATGAGATATGTGCTCAAGGCATTGGGAAAGAATACAGTGGTATCTGTGCCTGCCTCATGCTGGGCAGTTATTCCGGGTGCCATGCCAAACAGAACCTTGGACGTCCCCATGGTATACACACCATTTGCTGCCACCGGGGCATCCATTTCAGGTCTCAGAGAGGCACTTGACCAGCAGGGGAAAGAGGATTACAATGTCGTGGGTTTTGCCGGAGATGGAGGAACATCGGACATAGGCCTGCAGTCACTCAGTGGCGCAATGGAACGAGGGCACAGTGTATTCTACATCATGTACGACAATGAAGGCTACATGAACACAGGAGTGCAGAGGTCAGGAAGCACGCCATATGGTGCGGTTACCACGACTACTCCTGTGGGCAAGGACAGGAACTTCAAGAAGCAGCCTAAGAAGATGGTTGCAGACCTAATGATTGCCCAGAAGGTTCCCTATGTTGCCACTGCAACAGTAGCTTACCCTGAAGATATGGTCCGGAAACTGGAGAATGCAAAGAAAGTTCAGGGCCCGAAGTTCATTCAGATTCTTTCCCCATGCCCCACAGGGTGGTACTACTCCCCGGAGAAAACCATTGAAGTCTCAAGACTTGCTGTTCAGACACACATGTTCCCCCTTTATGAATTTATTAATGGGGCATTGAAGCTCAGCAAGCCTCCACAGCCAATGGAAGTAAAGAGATATCTAGAGGTCCAGAACCGTTTTTCCCATCTAACCGATGAGGAAATTGAAGAAGTGCAGTCTGCAGTCGACAGAAGATGGTCCGAACTTCTGGCGTTGGAGGAGCATTCAAGGAAAATATGAAGTATCCGTCCCAACGGACAGATCACCTTTGTAATTACCTTTTCTGGTGAGCAGAACACTACAGAAAAGTAGTAAATATCTTGCTGTTCCAGCTCGCTCTCAAGATAAGAGTCCTGAAGGTAGAATTTCCTCACTCTGCATGTACTCTATTATCCATATATTCAGGGCAACTGTATTCACGTAGTATGAACCGAATATGGGGAAGCTAACCTGCTCCAGTACCGATATCCTGTTGTCAAGGGCTCCGATGAGTGAAGCCAAAGAGAGTGATACATTCTTTGCCGCAGACACATTCTGCAATGAGTGGGCGATCCTGGACACCTGGTCATAAGCGCCAAGGATTGGTATATTCGGGTCTACCCCTGATGCAGAATATGCAACCATGGCATAAGGAATCTGGGAAATGTTGATGCCGGGGTTTTCAGCCTGGAACTGGTGGATGTATTTCATGGTCTGGTTCAGTGTTCCATTGGTGTCTATTGCATATGTGTTGTTGTTATCTGGCCTTGGATGGAAGAAATACGATGCGTTGAAAGCATCAGCGATGAGGTAGGAACCATAGACTGTTCCATTGATCTTTACCGGTGAACCTTCTGACTGGAATGGTATAACATTCTGCGTGATTTCAGACATCACGGTTGGATATACGAATCCAAGGATGAATAGAAACGCAAATGCAAAGGCAAATGCCTTCAATACCCTACTGCTGTTCACCAGCCCGCCCCCGTTGCAATCATGATTGTGTAAATCACTTTGATGAGCACAAATGGAAGGACTATTCCGCCTATGCCGTATATGGAAATGTTCCTGCGTAGCAGATCCCCGATTGATGAGGGTTTATACCTGACTCCGCGGAGCGCCATTGGAACCAGCATCAAAATGATCATAGTATTGAAAATGAGGGCAGATGTTATGGCTACAATTGGATTCTGAAGGTCCAGTATGTTAAGGTAATCCAGCTGGGGAAGCATGGTGAACATTGCAGGTACGATGACGAAGTACTTGGACAGGTCATTTGCAATGCTGAATGCCGTTAATGACCCTCTTGTAATCAGGACCTGCTTGCCCAGAAATATCACATCCAGGAGCTTTGTCGGGTCGTTGTCCAGATCGACCATATTTGCGGCATCCTTGGCTGCTTGAGTTCCGTTGTTCATTGCCATTCCCACATCTGCCCTTGACAAAGCGGGGGCATCATTGGTCCCGTCCCCTACCATGGCAACCATTCTCTGCTGATCCTTTTCTCTTACCACAACATTGTACTTATCCATGGGTGTGCTATTTGCAACAAACTCGTCTATGCCGCTTTCCTGTGCAATATATGCGGCTGTTGTTTCATCGTCTCCGGTGCACATTATGGTCTTTATATTCATTTTCTTCAGGCGCTCAAGCCTCTGCTTCATCCCCGGCTTAAGCAAATCATTTAGTTCGATGACACCGGAGAATTCCCCGTTCCTGACGACTACTAGTGCAGTGCCTCCTCTGAGGGAGATTTCCTTGCAGAGCCCTTCTATATAAATATCAGAAAGGCTGTACTTGCTTTCCATTGCTCGCAGGGCACCCTTGAATATTTCCTCATTGCTGGATTTTACCCCGCTGGATTTTGTTTCCGCAGAAAAAGGGACAAATTGGAAACCACTTAATTCCTCTCTGCTGACCTCTATATTTTCCTTCTTTGCAAGTTTGACTACGGACATTCCCTCCTTGGTCAGGTCATCAAGGGAACTCATAACGCAAAGCCTGACAAAATCATTGTAATTCACGCCTTTGTTGGGATAGAACTTTGCTGCTTCTCTTTCCCCCATGGTGACAGTACCGGTCTTGTCCAGTATGATGGTGTCTATATCCCCTGCATTCTCTATGGCTTTGCCGCTTTTTGCAATGACGTTATACTGGGAAATCTTGTTGATGGAAGCCACCCCGATTGCAGGGAGCAACCCACCGATTGTTGTTGGTATGAGCGCTATGAGCAGGACAATGAGAATCATGAGGTTTGGAGAAATTCCGGAAAAATAGGAAGCACCAAACAGTGCTGATACGACTATTAGAAATATTAGGGTGATTCCGGAGAGGAACACTGTAAGGGCTATCTCATTTGGGGTTCTTGACCGCTTGGAACTCTCAACAATTGCGATCATCTTGTCAAGGAAGGATTCTCCTGGATTACTTGTAACACTGACCTTTAAACTATCAGTGACGAGAACAGTGGACCCAGTGACACTATCCCCGAAGATCTTCCTTGATGGCCTTGATTCGCCGGTGACGCTGGACTCATTCACATAACCAGTGCCTTCGATGATTTCGCCATCGGCTGGTATTGTGTCGCCCTGTTCCAGTAAGATGATATCGCCTTTCCTGAGGTCGGAAGACATAACCTCCCTGACCTGGTTATCTACCAATAACTTCGCTTTTACCTCTTTTTTAAGCTGTCTCAGGGAATCTGAAATGGCCTTGCTTTTGCTCTCTGAGATGGCTACGCTGACGTTTGAGAATAGCAGTGTGAGGAAGAGATTTGCAACAACTGCAATGTAAAAAAGGCCATATTGTGGCCCCGTCGGTGCGCCAAACCACACTGGTTCAATGGCAATTACCATGGAGAGAATGAAAGCACATTCTGTGATGAACATAACAGGATTGCGCATCAGATATTTCGGGTTGAAATTCTTAAGCGTCTGCAATGCAGCATTGGCCACTGTATTCAATGCATCACACCTCCGATGAAAAGAGAGAAATCATGTGCCCATGACAGGAATGGGCCCAGTGCCAGTATGGGGAAGAAGGAAAGCACGCCCAGGAGAATCATTACGGTGAAGAGCATTAACCCATAGAGGATGCTGTTGGGATTAATGGACCGCCCAAACTCTACCTTGGGGCTCTTGTAAGAAAATGATTCTGCTATGACAAGCTGGAATCCTATGAGGAGAAACCTGCCCAGTAGCATGACAACTCCATCAAGATAGTTGAAATAA
>JAJZKX010000125.1 GCA_021850745.1 Thermoplasmata archaeon | reverse complement strand
AACTTTGTCGATGCCCTCAAGCGGGCAGGCGTGAAGGGAGCCATAGCAGTGAAGGCTGACTCAACTCTTTACGATCTAAGCACCGCAGCTGAAAAAAGGATAAGGATCTACCCCGTAATGATGGATTCAGCAGATGGAATTACAATTCTCAGGCATTCCTCTGCCCATCTTCTGGCTCAGGCCGTAATGGAGATATATCCGGACGCCAGGTTAAGTTCAGGCCCTCCGACGGAGGAAGGCTTCTATTACGACATTAAAATGGAACCGGTAAAGCAGGAGGACATGGCACGGATAGAGGCGAAGATGAAGGAGATATCATCCAGGAACCTGAAGATTGAGAGACTGGAGCTCTCCAGAAAAGAACTGCTGGAAAAGTTCAGCGGCAACCCGTTCAAGACAGACATAATCATGGGTGCAGTGCCCGAAGGTGGAAAATCCACTGTATACAGGCAGGGAGATTTCTATGACTTCTGCCGTGGACCACATGTCCCGTCAACATCCTACATCCGGCACTTCAGGCTTCTCTCAACTGCAAGCGCCCACTATAAAGGGGTAACTGCTAATCCCGAACTGGTTAGAATCTACGGGACGGCCTTTCCAACTGAGGGGGATCTGAAACAGTTCCTGCACAACAGGGAAGAAGCGGCCCGGAGGGATCACAGAAAGGTGGGCCAGGAGATGGATCTTTTTGTTTTCAATTCTGAAAGAGCACCTGGTTTCCCATTCTATACCCCGAACGGAACAATACTTAAGAGTGAACTGACACAGTTCATGAAGGAACTGAACCAGAGGTACGGTTGGCAGGATGTCCAGACTCCCCATGTATTCAGGGACGTGATCTGGAAACAATCCGGTCACTATGCCAAATACAAGAATGACATGTTTCTCTTCACCCTCCAGGATGGTGACAGCTATGGATTGAAACCCATGAACTGCCCGGGGCATATTACAATCTTTGAGAGAGAACCGAAAAGCTACAGGGAAATGCCAGTGCTCTATTCGGAGCCTGGTACAGTTTACAGGTACGAAAAGTCTGGAGAGGTGGGAGGACTCACGCGACCCAGAATGTTCACCGTTGATGATGGCCATGGATTTCTGAGGTCTGATCAGATATTTAACGAGATCAGGAGGGTCATTGAGATGATCCGTACAACATTCAGGACAATTTTCGGTGAGATAGAGGTAACATTTGAACTCAGTGCAATTGACAAATCAAATCCCGCCAATTACCTCCTGACATACAGATGCTCTGATTGCGGTTCAGAGCTTGAATCACGATTCTCATCTGAGAATTCAGAGAGAAGGTGTCCAAAATGTGGTTCTGGGAATCTCAACCCTGATTTCTCCCTGTGGGATGAGGCGACAGAACAGTTGAGGGAAGCACTGAGGAGTTCAGACATACCATTCAAGGAAATGCCAGGCGAGGCAGCATTTTATGGGCCCAAGATAGATGTCCACATAAGGGATGCCCTTGGTAGAAGCTGGCAGCTCTCAACAATTCAGGTGGACTTCTTTATGCCCTCAAATTTCGGGCTTTATTTCATCAACAGCGAGAGCAAGCATGAGAGGGTTATAATGCTGCACCGCGCAATTTTCGGTTCCTACGAGCGTCTCATGGCCATTCTGATCGAGCATTACTCCGGTAAATTCCCGACCTGGCTTTCTCCTCTTCAGGTTTACGTAGTCCCGGTGAGTGAAAAATTCTCGGATTATGCCCAGAAGGTGAATGATGAGCTCGCAAGAGCAGGTTTGAGGGTCAGGGTCGATCTGGGCACAGAAACGATGAACAAGAAGATAAAAATGATAAGGGGAATGAGGCCCTCATACATTGTCGTGGTCGGAGAAAGGGAAGAGACGGATAACTCAGTGTCAGTAAGAAACAGGGAAGGTATCCAGCGTTCCATGGGGCTGATGGAATTTGTTGAAGCAATGAAAAGGGAGACGGGAGAAAGATCCAGCACTCAGGCTTTCTGAGCAGTCTTTACCGTCTTTGTTTTCTTTCTCTTTTTTATTTCTTCTAAAAATATTGGGATTATTTCGTAAAGGTCTCCGTTTATAACATAATCTGAGAATCTTGTGATTTCGGCCTCACTATCCTTATTTATTGAGACAATTACCTTGCTGTCCATCATTCCAACTATGTGCTGAGGCTTTCCAGATATTCCCGCAGCAATATACAGATCGGGCCTGACAATTTTCCCGGTCTGTCCAACCTGGTGGTCCCTGGGTGCCCAGCCAAGGTCAGCAACGGGTCTCGTTACGCCATATGAACCTCCCATCATCTGTGCAAGCTGTTCTACAAGCTTCAAACCGTCTGCGTTGCCCATTCCGAGTCCACCGGATACTATCACCTTTGAAGCAGTGATGTCATCCCCACCCTTCAGTTTGTAGGAAATAATCTGTTCCCTCATCTGTTCCTTCTCCAAGGTCACTTTCCTTATGTCAGTGGTGAACTTTCTCTTATCGTCCATCTGTGGAATCTCAAAGGTTCCTGGCCTTGATGTGGCCATCTGGGGTCGATGCTTCTCGCATCTGATCTCCGACATTGTGCTGTCTCCATAGTCAGGTCTTCTTGCTATGAGGATTCCTGTTTCCGGCTCAACATCAATTTCCATGCAGTCCGCAGTAAGCCCCGTCTCGACCCTGACCGCGGTTCTTGCGGCAAGATCCCTTCCATTCTTTGTGCCGGGAACTATGAGAATGTTTGGCTTTTTTTCAAATACCATTGATGACAGAATGTCTGTAAAGGGCCTTGACCTGTAATATACCAGTTCAGGGGACTCAAAGCCATAGACCTCATCGCAGCCATATTTTCCAGCCTCCTGAACCATTTCAGAAACTGATTCCCCGATTACAACGCCGATGCATGGTTCCTTCACCTTATCAGCCATCTTACGGCCGACCCCTATCATCTCGTGGGCAGCATTTGTCAGAGCATTCTGGAATGAATCCAGATAAACCATTATTCCCTTGTATTTGGAAACATCCTGGGGGGGCTGTGCCTTCTTCATGTCTGTCATTTCAGTCAGCCTCCATATTAATGGCGCCGATCTCTATGAGATGATCCACAAGTTCAGGTATTTTGTCCTTGCCGATGTTTTCTGCCTTCCTGTCCTTCCTCGGGAATGGAAGCATCTTCTTTACAACGGTTGGGGAGGATCGCAGGCCAACCCAGTCAGCAGGGACGTTGATGTCTGCGAGGGACCAGACCTTTATTCCTTTTTTCAAGGCATCGATCTTCCTTCTCAGGGTTGCCCTTCTCGGGTCGTTTGAGTCTGAAAGTATTGTGACAACTGCGGGTGTAGGAATTTTAACCTCCTCCACGCCATTCTCAAGTTCCCGTTCTGCAATGACATAGCCATCTTCATATTTTATCGCTCTCGAATATGAAGCTAGCTCTGCGTTGAGGAATTCAGCTACCCCCGGACCTACGTGGCCGGTGCTTGAGTCCGACGATTTCTCACCGGCGAACACTATATCAACATCGCCAAGTTTCTTGATTGCGGCTGCAACTGTAAGGCTGGTTGGATAAGTATCAGATCCTGCCACTGCCCTGTCACTGATAAGGATCGCCTCATCAGCCCCCCTTGACATACATTCAAGAAGGAATGGTTCTGCAAAGGGAGGCGCCATTGTAAGAACGGTGATCTTACCCCCATGCTGGTCTTTGATGCTCAGGGCAGCTTCAAGCGCATTTTCATCAGCCGGGTTAAGTATATTCGTAGCCATTGATCTGTTAAGTGTGAATGTAACAGGATCAACAAAGACCTCCTTTCCATCAGGAACTACCTTTATTATAACTGCTAGATGTAGAGACATGTCATATCACCCGTATTTGTACTTCACGCCATGGGCACCCTTGGTGTTCGACCAGGATACGCTTTCATGGGCGCAGGCTACAATGCAAGTGCCGCACTCCACACAGTCTTCGTATTTGAAGTTCAATTTCCTGTCAATCAGGGTGTAGCATTTTGCAGGGCAGGAAAAGGTGCAGAAGTGGTCCGGACATGTCTCACAGATTTCAGGCTTAATGGTTATGTGTGCATAGGTCCTGTCTATCTTATAATTCAACAGCGCAAGTCGGTCTTCTAGTTTCATCTTCACATCCTCCTCATCATTCTGTATCCCTCAAGAATCGCTTCCGAGGTCTTAAGGCCGGTCTTGCTTAAGGACTCGGTCATCAGTTCATACATGTGTTTCTTCGGGGTTCCCTGATCAATGAAAAGTCCCTTCATCAAGTTCTCAAGAGCTACTGGAAGAGCCCTGTGAGGGAGTTTTCCCCATGTTACATCGCCAATTCCCCTGAAATTGTAAAAATCCTTGAGAACATAGGAGTCCAGGAGTCTCTTCCTGTATGCTGAAAGAGATGTTTCGTCAATGCCGGAGTTTGCCTTCGCCTCTATGTAGGTATCTGCTGCAGCAAGTCCAGAGGCTATGGCATAATTCATTCCCTGAAGGACCAGACCATTGCTGAAGGAGAATCCGGCAGCATCTCCTGTTATCATGTAGCCATTTCCATAGAGTTTTGGTATCCTTTCGAGTCCGCCTTCCTGTACCATGTGGGCGCTGTACTCCTCAATGCTTCCACCCTCAATCATCGGAGCTATGGCAGGATGCTGAAGAAACTGCTCTATAATATCAGAGGAATAGGTACTGTCATTCTCCCTGAGATGCTTCATAGAAATTACGACTCCAGCAGAAATTGTGTCCTTATTGGTGTAAAGGAAACCACCAGCTTCAACGCCTCCTGAAAGGAATCCAAGAACATATTCCCCAGCAAAACCCTCCTTCCCTCTCAGGTTGAATCTCTCATTGATTGTATTCTCCGTGAGTTTTATGACCTCCTTCACTCCTATTGCAACGTCCTTGTCGGAAAGAGGCTCCCTCAATCCAGAATCTATGGCTACCCTTGGATTCGCGCCTTCCGCAAGTATGACGCATTCTGATGTGATTGTATCTCCATCCTGTTCGACACCTATGACCTTGTCTTTATCAAAGACAACGCGGTCAACAGTTACTCCCGTGGTAACCAGCGCACCAAAATCTTTTGCCTTCTTGACCAGCCACTGGTCGAACTTTGCCCTGAGGACCATGTTTCCTCCCTTGGTTGCATCGAAAAGATTCGATCTGAATTCAAGGCCTATATTGGATTCCTTAGTCAGGAAACCTACTCCTTTAGATTTAACATAACGTTCCACTGGAGCGGTTTTCTGCCAGTCTGGAACAACGGCAGCCAGGTCATTTCCCCAGAGAACCCCTCCGGAAACGTTTTTGCTGCCTGGAGGATCTGACTTCTCCACAAGAAGAACATTATGTCCTGCAGACGCCAGCTTCATAGCTGCGGATGATCCTGCAGGTCCTCCCCCCACCACTATGACATCGAACTCGCTCATATCACAGTATCACTGGATTAATTATAATTCTTTTTTATTGCAAATGTGAAGAAATTTTAGTCACAACGTTATTTTGCCCCCATGGATATCAGGCGCCTCAATGAGGCTCTCTACTCACATTACGGTGAACTTGGGTGGTGGCCAGCTGAGAGTCCGGATGAAGTCCTGATTGGTGCCATTCTGACACAGAACACCTCATGGTCCAATGTGGAGAAATCAATCAGGGAGCTCAAAAAGAATGGGCTCATCTCAATCAAGAAGATAGCAGAAACCAGCTGGGAAGCCCTTGCTTCAATCATAAGGAGTTCAGGGTTTTACAACCAGAAAGCCAGAAGGCTCGTGTCTATATGTTCCGCGATTGAGGGAAAATATGGTGGTCTTATGGAAATGAGTAAAAAACCGGTCCAGGAAATCTCAATATTCCTATTATCTCTCAATGGCATCGGTGAGGAGACAAGGGATTCCATACTTAATTATGCCCTCGATTACCCTGTGTTCGTTGTTGACAGGTACACGTTTCGGATCCTCAAGAGAACCGGAATCATGAATGGCGGTGTGGTGGATGATGTAAAGAATATGGTAAAGGATAGCATTGGTGATGATCTGCCGGCCCTGAAAAATCTTCATGCGATGATTGTATATCTTGGAAAGGATTTTTAGATC
>JAJZKX010000124.1 GCA_021850745.1 Thermoplasmata archaeon | reverse complement strand
GTGAGTTGCCCTATTATATTAAAAAAATTCATTAGCCCCTAGTTTATTGAAACTTCCATTGGATCCAAAGCCAGATCCTGAAAACTTAATTCAACAAAGCCGATTTTGCCTTAAGGAGGCCCAGAGCCTAATCGCAGAGGGGGAATCAGTACTTGCAGCCGCAGCCCTGCATGACCATTGCGAGTACCTGCTGAAGTATAGGATCCGTATAATGACCGGAAAACTTCCGGACACTCATTCTATTAGGGGATTGCTGCATCTCCTCAAAGACAATTCACCAATTATGGAACATCTGGTTGCAAACAGGAAGAATTTTTTCAATTTGGTTAAGATAGAGAGGGCTTACATTTACCCAAAGCTGTTCACTTCTCATTTTGATCTGGAACAACTCAAACCTCTGCTGCAATTCACTCAGGAGGTTTTCGACAGGGCACTTGGGGAGATCTCAATCAACTGACATATCATTATCTCAAGGAAACTGGCTGAGTGTAGCCATTATCCTTTTCCATTACCACTGCAGTTCCAATTTTAGCAGTATCAAATCCAGTTGACCGAACGTCTTTTACTTCAGAATTATTGGAATGCTGGCAATACCACTTTATTCCCTAGTCCATTACCTGTTCCAGGAATTCGGTGTAAATTTTGATTTCGTCATCTCTAGGCCTCAGCCCGACAATTTAACATAAAGGGCTTTAACAGTTAATGGAAAATATTGACTGAAGATATGAAATGTCATGGGATACCTGCCATATCTCATTTATTCATTTATCCAGCCTGCTGGAATAGTTTTCCAAAAATATTCAATAAACAGAGATGTGCCACCCCACATCCCTGAAAATCGTCGGGTGAAAACAGATATGGTGGTATTATGAACCTTCTGCTCTAGTCATGAAATACCTTAAGGACATGAGGTGTGCCATTCATTTTGGCATCATCAAAGCTGAGGAGCTTGAAAGAAGGGACTGAAGGACCCCCTCACGCATTGATCTGAGAAGGAGGCACATCAGGAGATTAAATCATGCTTAGATTCTTCCCATGATTATACGAAGTACCGCATCAATCCTGTATGCCGTTGGAGATGAGCATCCCCTCTCCTCGAAGTATACAGGAATGCTTTAAATCCCCGGATCCTTCATGCTGAGTCTCGCAGCCCTCTCTATCAGTGCCTGAATGATCATGGCAACGAAATAGAGGAAGAGGAATGCCTCTATGCGCACAACATGAAAAGCACCGGCATACCAGCGTACTGGAATATCATCTGTTCATGGCGTTTCTCCAGCATGGGCTGATACTTGTTTTTCGAGAGGACATCCATTGCATTCACATGCCAATCTGTTCGGAACATCAATATCAACGAAAATCTTGCACTGTCACAAAACTTAAAGTATGATGTTGACTGAAGAGATTTTGTCTGATTCTTGTGTGCAAACCTATCTATAAGCAGTTAGCAGAAGTGTTTTAGCTCCATAAAAACTACTCTCTTTCCAAACTGTTAAATCTTAAGTACCTGAGGTTGTTGGAGGTTAAGTTTATGCCTGAAAAAGACGAATCACTGGAACTCCAGATCAAACAGACCAGACAGTTCAAGTCGCAGCACAGGTTAGGCAATTTCTTTGTCATACCCAATGCATGGGATGTACCAAGTGCAAGGATATTCGAAGAGGCGGGTTTCTCGTCGATTGCGACTTCAAGTGCAGGCATGCTGGTTTCTCTTGGATACAGTGATGGGGAATCGATCCCAAAGCGTGAATTTGTCTCTGCGGTAAAAAGGATCACAATGGCCCTGAGTGCCCCTTTAAGTGTGGATATGGTATCAGGTTTCGGCAGGTCTCCTTCACAGGTTGTGAAATCTGTCAATGGTATCATTGAGACAGGTGCAGTGGGGATCAACATAGAGGACGTTGACTTTGCAAGGAATCGTCTTGTTGACCCGGAAATACAGATCAGGAAAATTGCTGCCTTGTTGGCTCTGAAAGATGAAACTGGGATACCTTTTGTCATAAATGCCAGGACAGATGCATTTTCACACAGAAGTGGAATGGATCTAGAATCGGGCCTTGAGGAGGCAATTATAAGGTCGGAGAGGTACATAGAAGCTGGAGCAGATTGTGTTTATCCAATGGGGTTGACCGATTTTGCCTCTATCTCTCATTTTGTCAAATCAGTGAAATTTCCGATTAACCTTATGATCAGAAAAGGGTTGCCTCCAATCAGTGACTTGAAAAAACTAGGGGTAACAAGGCTGAGTTTTGGTCCCAGCGCATCATATGCCGTAATGGGTTTATTGTTGCGTATAGGAAAGGAGATTCTTGAAAAGGACAACTTTAACCTCCTGATTGAAGGTGCTATAAATTATGAAATGCTGAATTCACTAGTGGACAGAAAGGAGTGAAAACAAACATTATAAAATATGCTATGAGCCAGTGGGAAATCAAAAGAAAAATGAATCCTGCATATCAAGCTAACTTAATTCCACGAATCCACTTCCCGCATCTGGATACGTCTCATTCAAATGCTGAAGGATCAAAGACTGTTCTGATATAATTTATCCTCCCACTCTCAACTTTGTACCAGGAACTCATGTATACGGTCTTACCAGAAGTTGTGAAATCATACATGAGTCCAACATCTTCTCCATCCACAAACATTTTCAGGATTTTATATTTACCATGGTAACGCTTCAACATGTTCGTGAAATCCTTTGGCTTGCCAAAATTCTCCCCAGCCGGCCCGATTATCCTTACATCCTCCGCAATGAGTCCTGCTGCGAGGTCAAAATCCTGGGAATCCAGAGCGCTTACATATTCCTTTACTACTTTTTCCGGTTTGCTTGACATTTTTGCCATTTTATCACCTATTCTCCTTCTGCCATCTGCCCAAAAGATGAGTCTCTTTGCACTCCGTTCAATCAATCACCCTCAAGACTGTTTTTCCGGTATTATGGTTTGTTATTCCAGAAATGAAAGCTTGCTTAGCATCCCTTAATGGAAATGTGTCCTGGATCACTGGCTTTATCTTTCCCGAATCTGCTAGCAATGCTATTTCCCTCAGCTCTCTTCTGTTTGGTTCCACAAGGAATGAAATACCTTCTGCGCCATATTTACGGGCAAGCTCTTCATCTATGTCATCCGCAATACTAACAACAGTGCCTCCCCTCCTTACTGTCTGGTAGGAACGGTTCAGCACTTCCCCTCCAACAGTATCAAGAACCAGATCCACTCCGTTGGCCACATCCTCAAACCTTGCGTTGCTATAGTCTATGACCTGGTTTGCGCCTAGCTGGCGGACTATAACTTCTTTGTTCTTTGAGCAAGTCCCAATAACTTCCGCACCTTTCCAGCGAGCTATTTGAACAGCAAGAGAACCAACGCCGCCGCCAGCGCCATGAATCAGTACAGTCTGACCTGGTTTGAGATGCCCATGATCAAACAGTGCCTGCCATGCAGTTAGACCGGAAAGTGGGAGAGAGGCAGCTGAAATGTGATCCAGAGTAGAAGGCTTCAATGTTATCTCCGTCGCATCGGTTTCCACGTACTCTGCGGCTGCGCCGTTCCTCCAGAAATCAAGCAACCCATATACCTCGTCGCCCAATTTAAGGTGTTTAACTTCGCTGGAAAGGCCGGATACAGTTCCGGACACTTCAAAGCTCGGAATTACCGGGAACCTCTCTTTCTTATTCCTGTCGGTGAATGATGAATTCCAAGTCAGCTCAGTTGGAGTGATGGATGCTGCATGGACCCTGATGAGCACCTCTCCCTTAGAAATTTTTGGGATATTCGCATCTTCGTAAACCAGATTTTCAGGTCCCCCCCTGGAATGCATCCTTATAGCTTTCATCTTTCCCGCAATTATTTTATCTTGCATACAGGAAGATAAAGTCCATAGAAGGCAAAAGGTTTATGACATGATTTTCTCATTCATGGTCAACTTAGACATGAATACTACCGATTTGACACAAAATGCGACAACACTTGTCAGGCTGGCTATTGAAAGGGATGGGGTAATAAGGAACGCTCTAGCTCGTGGAATCGTGAATACAAGGGCACTTGCGAGGGACATTGAAATAACCGCCAACGGGAAGGTTTCATTTGACGCCATACTCAGCGCAATCAGGAGATATCCTGTAAATGAGGCCTATGAAAAACGCAAATCATTCGGAAACAGAATCATAAAACTGTCTCTTAGGAACGGGATCACTGTTGTCTCCTTGAAAAACAGCAACGATTTGCAGAAAGCCATATTGAGATTTTCAAGTGACATGAATTTCGCAGCAGGGGAAACTTTCCGCTTGGTGACAAACATGGATAATGCAAGTGTTACAATTGACTCGAAAAATCTTGCAAGATTCGAATCTTTCATTTCAAGCTCTCAGGTGAACAGGAAATTGGAGGGCCTTGCAGAAGTATTAGTTGAAATGCCAATAGAAATAGAAACAGCACCCGGCCTCCTGTCCACAATCGTAACTGAACTTGCCATAAACGATGTGGCAATCAGGCAATTTAACACTATTGGGCCTGGCAGGATGATAATTCTGGTTGATGAATCCGATGCCACTAGAGCATTCGACGCACTGGAAAAATTGAGCAAACTATGAATGTTTTCACTAATCCAGGCAAATTATGTCTTGATGTGTGTTAAAGTTCAAATGATCCGATACATGTTTCCTGTAATGTGACGGTAGACAATGCAAGCTAATAATTACCGTTAACAGAATGGGTCTGCCCGGATTTGGACCGGAGTTTCCAACTCCCGAAGCTGGAAGGATACCAGGCTACCCCACAGACCCTTTCTGTGGTGAATTAAGTTTGACGTTATAATTTTGTGCATACCACAAGATTCCTCCCAATGCAAAAAGGGTACATGAGATCAATTCTGCAACTGTGATCCAAAAAATATAAAACATACCCTATCTTTGACGACTTATGCCTACGAGATGCCCGAGCTGTGCGACCTACAACCTACTGGGAGCTAGCAAATGCTCCAAATGCCAGTTTTCACTAGAGCACATTTCTCTAATAGAAAAAAAGTCACTGAAGGACTTGCGGTTATTTTCAATAATCTTTCTTATCACTGCAGTAATTTCAACTTTGGATTTCGTCATTAATGTACTGGCTACAACGCTTTATGGGGCAAGTTTAAACTATGGGTTGACAGCAGTCTTCACGGGACTGACCACTTCATTCTCAACTTCAAATCTTACTGTTTTCGTACTCGTGTTTGAGGCAATATTAGTCGCAATACTGTTTGTACAGTGTTTGTCTTTCATTTACCTGAGATCTTCATTTACAAAATTGAGGGAATTTGATTTCAATTTCTCTACACCTGCAACAGGAACTTCCCTGTTAATTGTCGGGATAATATTGGCTATCATAGGATTCGGCGCAGTACTTGCTTTCCTTTTTCCGCTCATAGGCTCCCTTGGCCCTTCTCCTACGAGCCAAACAACATTGCCAATTGCCGCTTTGGGTGCGGTTGCTTTAGGAGGGTTCGTTGGCATTATCGGGGGTCTCCTTCTCGTGATCGGATACGTCATCGGGGTGCTTCTTGGCTTGCATAAGCTTTCCCGTAAGTTTGAAGAATCATATTTTGACTATGCTCTGGTCCTGATATTAGTTTCATTGGTGTTCACTCCAGCAGAACTCATTGCGGCTATTCTTATTATCATGGGCACAAGAAAAAGCAATCAAAGAATTGAGGATGGCAGCCTGGATGCATTTATGGCATCCCCATAGTTTACAGTGAACACCCAGAAAAGCCATTGTACTTTAATTTTGCTGTACTAATGTTGAATATGAACGGAAGATACTTAATGTAAAGATAGTTTAGGACATGTTTTTCTTTTTATTAGTCAATTGCCGTATCATGTAGTAGACATTAATGGAAGCTATTAAATAGGCATAAAAATAATGAATATTGTCCAGTTTGAGGCGCCACACGCCAAAACTGGCATTCCAGACTGGTGCTTTAACAGTGCCACGAAGGCAGGGATAAAATGGAAAGAGTTGAGGTAAATACTGTCGAAGAATGGGTAGAGGGCGTATCTGCCATAACCAGGCCGGATAAGGTTGTATACTGATTCGGCCTC
>JAJZKX010000123.1 GCA_021850745.1 Thermoplasmata archaeon | reverse complement strand
GTACGGGCGTTGGAAACATTTTTTGTTTTCATCGATAACTCTCCTTGCACAGTTTGTTATTGTGTTGATACTGCTGAGGGAACCCACCCGTGCACAAGGAGACAGTATTGGTGAAAAGAGGCAATATGTCTCCTTTGATAAATTCCTCATAATCTTCTCAATAGGAACCTTTGCCATGACGCTCCTATCCTCCCAATTCAGTGTGACGTTTCCCTCTTATGCCGTCCTGAGGGGCAACATATTACCATATGAAATAGGATATATTTACGCAGTAAATGGAATCGTCGTAGTCCTGGGGCAGTATCCGACCACAAGAATAACAAGAAAACTCAGTGACCTTGTTTCCATGGAAATTGGCATGGTATTTTATTCTCTGGGCTATCTTCTCACCGCTTTCTCATACGGGCTGCCATCTTTTATTTTTGACATGGTTATCATTACGATTGGTGAAAACCTGACCTCCCCGGGCATAAGTTCCATAGTCTCAAAAATTGCGCCTAAGGATAAAGTGGCAAGATACAACGGCTTCAACCTGATGATAAATTCTATAGGACGTGCACTGGGACCATCAATAGGATCATTGTTTATTTTTATCTACAATTTCAACGGGCTCAGAATTTGGGCTTCCCTTGACATGTTCGGACTGCTCTCCATTATCATATTTTCATATTTCAGCAAGTCAGTCAAAGGAACAAGGAACAGCGTTATCAATGAACATATATAGAAAGAATAACGCCTGCCAGGAAAATGAACCCTATGAACGAATTTGAATTGAGGAAGGATACCCGAATTGAGTTAGGATCGTCCGGTTTCAATATTAAGTGCTGGTAAATGATGAGAATTATAATGAGCGATGCTGCTACTATATATATGAATGAGTTAATGAAAAATGCCAGTGAGAGAAAGAGGGTGCCGGTAACCGCATGTACTGATTCCGAGTAGTGAATTCCGCGTTTTATCCCACTCTTGCTCATTACTGTCTTCAGGCCATTTTGCTTGTCATAGTCAATGTCCGGAATCGTGTAAATCATGTCGAAACCAGCAATCCACAGCCCTGTTGCAAGTATGAGAATGTAAATTTCCGGGGCAACTGGGAATGAAGGTGATACTGCCAGGTAGCCTGCCATGACCCCTATGCCGATAACCAATCCCATGAAAAAATGCCTTAACATTGTGATCTTCTTCAGCAGAGGATCAATTATGAATAGTGCAAGGACTATTGGTGAAAGTTCAAAGACAAGCCGGTTGAGGAAAAAAGCACAGGTTTCAAAAAGTACCGCGGATAAAACTGCAAAAGCTACCGCAGATCTCAGGCTGAATGTTCCCTTGACGAGTGCCCAGTCTTTTTTTCTAGGATTGATCAGGTCATATCTTCTTCCCAGTATCCGGTTTATTGACATCCCCGTGGCCCTTGCGAAACTTCCGGCACCTATGACAAGAATCAGGACAAGAGTCCCCGGATAACCATTAGCTGCAATAAAACTGCCTGACACTATGAATGGTATGTCAAAAACGGTATGCTCAAGCTTGATAAAGTCCGCAAGTTCCCTGAATTTCATCTGTTGAACCGATCCAATAGTGCTTCTGCCCTTTTTACTATTTCCCCTTCCATTTCCATGACGTCTGGCCATCTTCTTGTGAAACCTTCTTCTTTCCATTTTCTCGTTGCATCTATTCCAACTTTTGAGCCAAAATTAAACATTTCAGATGCATGGTCAAGGGCATCCGTCTGCGTTCTCGGTACGATTGTGATATCCCTTGCAGGATCTACTCTGGTTGTCATCGCCCATATTACCTGTTTCCTGTCGTGTATATTGATATCATCATCAACTACAAGGACAAATTTTGAGAACATGAGCTGCCCTGTTCCCCATATGGAAAACATGACTTTCCTTGCGTGACCGGGATATCTCTTTTTTATTGAAACTACAACCATATTATGAAAAACTGCTTCTTCCATTGTGTTCAGATCAACGATTTCTGGTATCTGGAGCCTGATGAGCGGCAAGAACATCCTCTCGATTGCTTTTCCTATGGCCACGTCTTCATGCCATAATTTTCCTACGATGGTTGTTGGATAAATGGGATTTTTTTTCTCAATAACCCGCTTCACGTGAAAAATTGGAAATTCTTCCTCAAGTGAATAGTATCCTGTGTGATCGCCAAATGGACCCTCGATTCTTGTTTCAGCCGGATCAACATATCCCTCTAAAACAATCTCAGAGTTCATAGGATATTCAAGATCGACCGAACTGCCCTTCACAAGATCCACCCTGTTCCCCGATATAAGTCCGGTAAATGAAAATTCATCAAACGGGTCAGGAAGCGGAGCGACCGCTGAAAAGATCGTGAGCGGGTCTGTGCCTATTGTAACTGCGACATCCATTATTTTCTTTTCTTCCCTTGAATCCTGCATGTTTTGGGAACCGCCTTTGTGTATCTGCCAGTGCATTCCCAGTGTTTCACTGTCATATTTCTGGAGCCTGTACATGCCAGCGTTCCTTGCCCCGGTTAAAGGGTTTTTTGTTATCACAACTGGGAGAGTTACGAATGGCCCCCCATCCTTCGGCCATGTGGTACATATCGGATATCTGTCCAGGTCAACTTTATCGAGTACCTTCAATGATGACGGCAGTGAATTATGCATCTTTGGCCTTAGCCCCGATAATTCCCTCAGCAATTCAAGTCCCCTTGAGATCATGGAATCTGATTCGTCCGGTGGCCTTATTAAATTTCTAAGCTTCATTCCTATTTCATAGGGTTTCTGCCCGAGAATCCACTCCATTTTCCTGTCACCTGAAAATAGATTCCCAACAACAGGTATCTGGCTCCCCTTGACATTCTCAAATAGGATAGATCTATTCTTGCCAGAATATTCCTCGCGATCCAGAATATATGTAAGCTCCAGGTAAGGATCAACTGCATCCTGGATTTGTATCAGATCGTTATTCTTCTTCAAGAACGATATATAATCCCGAAGATCTTCGAACACCATATATGGGGTAATACATCTGTGAATATCATAATTTGGGAATCTTCCTTAAGATTAATTTTTTCTGACCTTGCGAATTTCACTATTTTTTATGTTTGGAAAACATAAAGACTATTAATTAACAATGAATCATTAGCAATGGAAGCTACATCTGATAGAATATTAAAGCTTCAGGAAATGCTAAAACTTCTAGGTTTATCTTCCTATGAAGCCCAGGGCTTTGCTGCATTAGTTTACCATAATGTTGCCAATGCAGATACTATCGCTGATACGGCAAAGATCCCGAGAACTTCTGCGTATAAGATCATGGAGTCACTGGTCCAGAAAGGCTTTGCAAAGGAAACAGAGGGAAGGCCGAAGATGTTCAAACTGGAAGATCTCGATGCCATAGAAAAGAGGTTCCAGAATAAAATGAAGGAACTTTTCTCCCAGCTGAATGAACTTCAGGAGATCATGCCTTCAAAAGGGGACCCCCAGCTCATTTACACTATTTATGGAAAAACGGCAGTTCTTGAAAAATTGGCAGAACTTATAAATCTATCCGAGGAGGAGATAGTGATCTGCACGCCCAGAGTGAAGGACATAAGAACAGAATTAAAGAAGAACCTCGACAATGCGATAAAAAGGGGTGTGAATGTCATATTCGTTACTCCTCCAAACAAGAGGGTCCCACAAAACGCCAAGGTTTTCAGGAAGGAAGGCCTCATTGCAACAGATATTGTGGTGGATAGATCGAAGGCGCTAATTGCTGGAGCCGAACTTGATGCCTGTGGATTCTCCGATAACCCTGGGCTCTCGATGCACGTATACCAGTTCATCCAGATGATTATTGAAAGAAAGGATCAACTTTTATGATTTGTTTGCGGCAAAGTGCTTTCAAATGCAAGCAGGTTGAAGATTCTTCCCTCAAATACGAGAGTTTGTATGACTAAAAAAAATGATCTGAGTTCCTGCAATAATAACACGAAAAACTACAATACATATTTTATGTTAAAAGCTATTTTGTTTAAATTAATATGGCTCAAAAAATTACAGACGTGATCAATCTAGGCGGGCATATTTCTACAAGCGGAGGCATAGAACTATCTCCAGATAGGGCTATCGGATTTTCCTTCAGGTCTTTCCAGCTGTTTTCAAAGAACCAGATGCAGTGGAAGGCCAAACCCCTTGGAATAGAAGAGATAGATCTTTTCAAGGATTCCAGGAGAAAAAATAACATCTCCCATGTGATGATACACGCATCATACCTGCTGAATAGCGCAACCAGCGATCAGGAACTGAAAGTGAAAGTCATGGAGGGACTGAAACTCGAGATTGAAAGAGCAGATCTTCTTGAGGCTGATTCTGTCACATACCACCCAGGATCACGTAAAGATGCTTCCCTGGAACAGGGCATTAGGAACGTTACTTCTATCCTGAACACCGTCTTGAAGGAAGAACAGAATGTAAAAGTCCTGATTGAAAATTCTGCCGGCCAGGGAAACAGCGTCGGGAAAACATTCCAGGAGCTTTCCATGATCATAGACGGAATCGAACTTAAGGATAAGATAGGAATCTGTTTTGATACCTGCCATGCATGGGCTGCAGGATATGAACTGGTGTCAATGGAAGGTTATGCGGAAACGATGGACGATTTGAAATCCAACCTTGGGATGAAATACCTTGCCGGTTTCCATATGAACGATTCAAAAAAAGGGAAGGGCTCCAATGTTGACAGGCATGAGCAGATAGGGATGGGAACCATTGGACTGGATGGATTCAGAAATTTTGTTTATGATGAGGAGATAAGGGGAAAGCCGATGATATTGGAGACGCCTAAGGGAGAGGAAGGATATATGGAAGATATAACCCAATTAAATTCTATTTTGAGGTAATCGTAAATTGATAGTCAAGCCCTTTAAACCCTTTCTATACAATAAAAACCTCCAAAATGTAGTTTCTCCGCCATTTGATACAATATCAGAAGACCAGGAAAAAACATTTCTCAGCATTCCATACAATGTGACCCAGTTGAGCAGGCTGAAATGGGACCACCAGAATTCCATTGATCTCCTTAAGAAATGGATTTCAGAAAGCGTCCTTATCAGGGTTGCTGCCCCAATAATGATTGTAGTATCGCAGTATTTTAAGCACAACTCTGAGATGTTCCAAAGATTGGGAGTTATTTGCCTTACGGACATTACTTCGGAAGACGGGGTAATGAAACCCCACGAGAACACCATTGATATATATGTAAAGCAGAGAAAGCAACTGATGGATTCTCTAAAAACCCAGCTGGAACCGGTATTTCTGATATCCTTTGAAAATCAACTGGAAAAGACATTAAACCGCATTATCTCAGGAAAATTGCCCGATAAGATCATTGAAGAAACTACGGGTGTAAAAAATTATGTTTACATTGTGCAGGAAGAAGCAGATATATCCAGAATCCAGGAGATATTGCGGGGAAAGGATTCCGTGATTGCTGATGGCCACCACAGAATTAAGGCGTCGAAAGAGCTTTACCATGAGGCTAAAACAAAGGAAGAAAAAGAATTTTGGAGATATTCCCTGGTATATATCACTTCAGTTTATGAAAGGGCTATCAAGATAGGAGGAATCCACAGGCTTGTCACTGACAACAAACACACAACTGCGGCCATATTCCAGAATCTCTCTGATGTATTCAAGGTAGAAAAGGTAAACAATTACCATTCAGACGGAAACATTGTAATATATGACGGAAAGTTCAATGCCCTCATACCAAACCGGCAATCCCTCAGGAATATCTTTCTGGAAGGAGATCTCCAGGGATTATCTTCACCATTTATCGTGGATTATTTCATTTTCAAGAGAACCCTTAACCTGACTAAGGATGAAAAAGATTCCATGGTAAAATACACAAATGATGTTGCTTCCGCTATAAATTCCGTTGACAAGGGAGAAGCCTCTTATGCGATCTTGATGCCAGAATGGGATAAGGAGGAATTCATGAATGAGGTTATAGCAAACGAGATAATGCCACCCAAGTCAACATATTTTTACCCTAAGATTCCTTCAGGTATTGCCATAGAGTCTCTTATCGATATCCCGCCACTGTAGCTTAGCTGGTTGAGCAGCTGA
>JAJZKX010000122.1 GCA_021850745.1 Thermoplasmata archaeon | reverse complement strand
GTTAAATGCTCCGACCGGGATTTGGACCCGGGTCGCCGGCTTGAAAGGCCGGTATGCTTGGCCGGACTACACCATCGGAGCAAATTCAATGCCGTAGGAGTTCACTTTATATTTATCTTTGCCCGCGACACGAGTAATTATACCACTCTGCGAATAATCCGGTATCATCAGTTTTGATTAACGATACTGTTAATATATTAAGGTGAAATCATCTTTAAATGGAAGAAGGAGAACAGAAAAATATAACCGCAAAAAGTAAAGAAATTCTGTCGGCACTGAGGAAGAATGATCGGCTTTCTCTCTCTTCCCTGAGCTCTGTTTTAAAGGTCTCAAAAGTGGCGGTCCTTAAAAGGCTGAAACCGCTGGAGAAGAGCAAGTTAGTTGAGAGGACGACGATAAAGTCTGGAAGGGGACGGCCACAGATATATTACTCCATAACAAACACGGGAAACAACATATTTCCAAGGAACTATGCAGATATTGTCGCGGAAACTCTCCACTATGTCGAAGAGCATTTCGGAAGAGATCATGTGAGAAATATACTTGCAATCAGGGCACAGAAACTCGTGGAACCATATGTAAACGATGTAGAGTCCAGCAGTCTGGAGAGCAGGATTGATAAACTATCATTTCTGAGGGAGTCCGAAGGTTACATGCCTCAATGGTCCCAAAAGGGCGGCCAATATTTCGAATTCTTGGAATTCAATTGCCCCATAATTGCAGTTTCAGGAAAATATATTGAAGCATGTCAGGCAGAGAAAAATCTATTTTCAAAGGTTTTGAATGCAGAGGTGGAATCGACGCATAAGATCGTGGAGGGCAGTAGAGCCTGTAGATTCCTGATCATGGGCAGGGATGACGCTATCAGGACACACTCCTGAACCTGAGAATCGCAGCTATCCCCCCAAACTTCTGGAGCATGATCCCCGGTTCATCGATATCGCTGAATATATGCATCTGCGATCCACTGTTCTTGGATTTTTCAAGACACTCCTGTCCCTTATCACTCCTGAACACCTGTTCTGTCATCATGATAATTTCAGCCTCACCGTTCAGAACTGATTTCATGGTGTCTTCCATGCCATAGGTCGCGAGATTGTTCGTGTTCAGGTTCTTTAGGAATCTATCCATGATCTCCTTCTCCCTCCTTATCCTGGCAGATTTCAGTATTTTGAGAGATTCCTGATTCTCAAGAAACTCATAGACTGCCCCCTCATCATTCCGGTGCGACGGAAAGGAAAGGACCTGCATGTTCTTGAACAGGCCCCTGTCGGAGATGTATTTCATGAAATGATCCCTTGTGAAGCCAGGACCAAGGATCACAAGAAAACTCACATCCCTGATTGGCAGAAGAATTTCTTCAGATATTCTCCTGAAGTAGTCATCTTCAGAATAATTGCTGTCATAACTCTTTCCTGATTTTCCAGAATCAACATTTCCTATGTTTTGTATGCCATAACTTCTAAGATCAAACACAGATGCGGATTCGTCATCAATCGTGACGAATATAGCCTTTGTTGAGAATTTATTTTCTAGGGATTCCTTGAACATGTGCTTCTCGCCATCGTTCCAGTTTTCCTTTATAATTTCTATGATGTCCCCGGCAGAAACCGACACGGACTGATGGTCTCCAGATATGCCTTCACCTGTGGAAACAACCGTGCCAAGCAGTTTAAGGGACGAGGAGAACGCCCTGAAATCAAGGGTTTCAGTCTTTATGGTCAAAAACACCGGTTTCCTTGTCGTTTCCTTGGATCGGATCATGTCAGCCTGCTTCTCAACCCTTCTAAGGACTGTTGCCCTGATTAAATCTCCGGGCCTGACGATGTTCTTCAGGTACCATAGATCGTCTTCGTTCTCAATCTGGATCTTCAGGGCGCCAGTGGTCTTCTCCTCCTCAAGAATGCGCATTCTGAACCTCTGCAATTATTGTATTGATGTAGGCAAGCATGTTATCATAATGTGTACCTTTCCAGAAAGCCTTTTTGCAGTTTTCACACCAATCCACTTCCTTATGCATTTCCATAATTTTTTCGGGAATCAGTCCAGCAAGCTCACTTGAATCCCTTGGAATGAGAACAGCGTTACAGACAGGGCACCGAGTAAAGAATTTGTTTGGATCAGGCGGAAATCGTGAGAGAAATTCCTTCAGCTGCGAATCAATGTCCAGAGCGGATATCATAACCAGTTTACCATATCTTCCCCTGAAACCCTTATCCCTTGTAACAAGCCACAGATCATTCTTCCTGCATCTTTCCAGAATGTCATTATCTGTCATATCCGGGGGTGTGTATTCAACATCAAAACCAAAAATTCGAAGCCATTTGCAAAGTTTTCCCAGCATGTTGTCTGCTTTGAATTTATTCTCTCCATCTTCTGATGAGATTGTTTTCTACCCCCACTAGATCAAGTATTCTTGATACAATAAAATTTATCATGTCATCAGCGGTTTTTGGATGCGTATAATAACCAGGCATGGCAGGGGCTATGATAACGCCCATGGCAGACAGTTCTGCCATATTCCTGAGAGCAACAGTGCTCAAGGGGGTCTCTCTAGGAACAAGTATCATCCGGCGGTGTTCCTTCAGTGCTACAGACGCAACCCTGGTTATGAGCGTATCTGATATCCCGCTGTTTATCTTCCCAAGGGTTGAGATGGAGCAGGGAATTATGACAAAACTGCTGAAAATGAAGCTACCGGAGCTGATTCTTGCTGCAATGTCGCCATCATCATAAACATAATCAGCCAGCTTGTTCAGGTATTCCTTATCAATTCCAGCTTCCTCCCTGAGAACAATCTCGGCATGCTCACTGATCACAAGATGCTTCTCGACCTCAGTCAGGCTTTCCAGAAATCTGATAGCAAGGATAGAACCAGATCCCCCAGTGACGCCCACCACCACTCTGTTCGATGTCATAGATTTTACCAGATGGAAATGTTCCATTGCGATTTGAGATTAAAATGTTCCTACTTCTTCCTATTGAAGATGAAATACAGTATGAATATTGATGCAACAATGGCTATTAGGGTCCCATACTCTTCGTAGATCTTATTGGTATTTTTGACAATTGGTACAGACCATGAATACCCCGGATAGGCACCAGCGTTAAGAGCCTGGATATTGTTATATCCGCTTATCTGAGACTGCTTGTTCTTAGTCATATTGAATGCTTTCGACATGTTGCCTATGCTGGGGAATCCGATTGTTGAAAGGGCAAGTATGAACTGCAGTCCGTAAGGATTCAGCCCCTGATAACTAAGATCAAATATGATGAGATACTGGGTAAGGTTGGAAGACCAGTTGTATGAGACATACGATGAATTATCATACACGTCCTTGAAAAGACTGTTCCATTCCGAATTGGTAACAGAATAATGTACTGTTGACGAGACCCAGTAATTCACAGACGGAAGAGTTCCTGAAGGTGGACTAAGCACAGGGGTGGAAGCAAAGCTTGTGCCTGTGCCACCCAATATAAACATCAACGTCAGCGAAACGACACCCATTAGCAGTACTTTCTTGTTCATCGGAAATACAACTGGAATAACCCAATGGAACTTCTCCTTAAAAATTTTTCAATTGAGACAAAGACAGCTATTCGTTTCTCATCAAATGTTTAATACGTCCATTCCAGCCGTACAATAACTAGGTCCAGGTACACAGCAACGATCAATGGAAAACTAAAGGTTCAGGGAATCCTTCCTCTGTTTTCCATCTTTCTTTCCTTTCTTCTTATCATTGAGACGAGTAAAACAAGCACAACGCCGGATGGGAGCAGGGCAAATCCGAGGTAAAGCAGCGCCTCATCCAGTACTGGAAGATGTCCAAGCGAGACTGTCAGGTTAGCTGTTTTAGTGCCGTTGTTGTAAATTGTAAGAGACCAGATCCCACTCTGGTTTGCCACTATCACTTCATTAAGAGGCGAAGACGCAGTAACGAAATTTTTTGAGAAAACAAATCCGCTTGGTTCCTGAAGGAGAACGGATACATTGCCCGAATTGGTGGAAACAGCATAGTTTAGATCGTCGCCTGAAGCAACAGAATTGCTAGAATTCATGACGTAGGAATGACCCCCGGCAACAGTTACGGGAATGTTGAGGTGATTGTTGGAGAATATGCCATATCCCGAAATGCCAAGCAGTACAACAGAGGCCACAATGAGTGCGGCACCAATTCGAAGAGTCCATTTAGGATTAAGAGTCACCATTTCTCACTTATTATTTGAGTATCCTTATTAATTCTTTTCATACATATACACTCAGATGACTCTGACTTCACCAGAATCAACCAGATCGAGTTTTGTTATTTTCATCATATCCCTGATCAGATCGAGGAATTTTTTCATCTTTTCTTGATTACAGCCAAGCGTCAGTGAATCCAGAGGCGATCCAAGAGATACCTTCAGTGAACTTTTCAGTCCTCTTATGACGGAAATGGCCGTGAGAAGATCTTTTACGTCATCGTGGTTGGAAACCGCATGAAAATCTGATTTCACAGGCCATTGCTCAAGATGAATGCTCTTTTTTTTGTTTTTGATATCCATCTTATCGTAAAGTTCCTCGGTTATGAAGGGCATAAATGGGGCATAAAGTTTGAATATCGTCAACATAACGTAATTGGCAACGTAAAGTGTCTCGTTTCCGGAATCTAGTTTGCCCGCGTTTCTGTCTATCCGCAACTGGGACTTGATGATCTCAAGGTAATTGTCGCAGAAGACATTCCAGAAGAAGTTTTCCACAAGATTCCTGGCCTTCGGCGGATCATATGTCTCCATGTATGCTGTGGCGGATTCCACAACCTCATTGAGAGAGGAAAGTATCCATGAGTTGATCTCGTTTCTGATCTCAGAAAACGGGTTGATGGTAACTCCATCAGCAAGTAGTCTTAGGAGATTGTAAGAGTTGTAAAGTTTTATCACAGTTCTTCTTCCTCTCACGAGTTCCTGTTCAGAGAATTTGATATCTTCACCCATGGAGACACTGGCAGCCCAGAATCTCACAGCGTCTGCACCATACTTGTTGATATATTCATCTGGAGACAGAGCATTTCCCTTACTCTTGCTCAGTTTCGAGCCCGTCGGATCCTGCACGTTGCCGCTTATGATCGTGACATCCCATGGTTTTCTTTCAAAATGAATCAATGATCTCAATATACTTGTAAACGCCCATGTTGAGATTATATCATGCGCCTGGAATCTCGCGCTCATAGGTAAAATGTCTGCATTCAGGCCATATCTTTCCATTGCAATCACCGGGGAAAGAGATGATGTGGCCCAAGTGTCCATGACGTCCATTTCACCAACGGTATTTTTGGAACCACATTTGTCACACATTCTGTTATTGGAAACCCTCGGATCCACCGGTAATTCATCCTCTTCAGGGAGGATCATGGAACCGCAATCCTGACAGTACCAGACTGGAAAAGGAACTCCATAGTATCTCTGTCTGGAAATGCACCAGTCCCATTTCAGCCCGTTTACCCAGTTCTCGTACCTGATTTTCATATGGCTGGGGTACCATTTTATATCATTTCCGACGGAAATTAGGTCGCGCTTCAGGTCGAGGCACCTGACAAACCACTGTTTTCCAGTTATGATTTCAACCGGAGTACCGCACCTTTCATGCACATTGACCACATGCTTTATCTTCTTTGTTTCAAGCAAATCTCCACTCCTGTCAAGAAGCTTATGCACTTCCACTCTTGCCTCCTGCGGGGTTTTGCCCTTCAGAGGGCCGGCAAGATCATTGAGCTTTCCGTTCATGTCCAGGATCTGTCTTAGTGGTAGGTTGTATTTCCTCCATAGTTCCACATCGTTTTGATCCCCAAAGGTGCAGACCATCTCTATCCCGGTACCCTTTTCCGGATTGACCGATTCGTCAAATATCACAGGCACGGAATGGTTGTATAATGGTACCTTCAGATAAGTTCCCTTCAGTCCAGAATACCGGTTGTCATTGGGGTTCGCGCAGACCGCTACGCAAGCTGCGAGCATTTCGGGTCTCGTTGTAGCTATGGTTACATTCGTGTCATTTCCCCTAAACGCTAGGAAAAAGAAGGAAGCATTCTGTTCCATGTCTTCAAGGTCTATCTGGGAGATCGTCG
>JAJZKX010000121.1 GCA_021850745.1 Thermoplasmata archaeon | reverse complement strand
CGATCTAAATTTTTTTACCATTTTCTTTTTATGAAGCCTGAAAGATTTGCCAGATGAGATTGTAGCAATTAACAAACTCAAGTCGCCTGAAGGGTTTCTATATGCAGGGTACCCCAAGTTCATGTCGTTGTTCGGACGAGATTCTATGATAACGTCCCTTTCCCTCATTGAAATGTATCCGAACATTGCAATCGCGAGCCTGAAATCTCTCGCAAAGTTTCAAGGAAAAACTTATGATTTTGAAATAGCTGAAAGCCCTGGAAAAATTCCTCATGAGGTAAATCTTGATATTTCTCTGATTGAGAAGAGGTCCAAAGATGTTCCTTGGCTTAAGTATGGTCCCAATTATTTCTCAGTTGATAGTACCCCTCTATACGTCATAACACTTCTCACTTATCTGAAAAGTAAGGCAAATGATCTGAATACACAGATGCTGTATAGTCTCAAAGTGTCCATTGAATTCCTGTTGAGTTCTGTTCATGAAAGGGAATTTCTTGGTTATGACAAATCCCCTGTGGCAAAGGGCCTTGCCTCGCAGTGCTGGAGAGATGGAATAGGAGATATTCTGGAGAGACTGAAATCTCCTGTTTTTGTTTCAGGAGTACAGGCTTTCTTTGTAGAAGCCTTTGATCTTATCTTGTGTTCGGGTACAGAGATACAGGAATTCCTAGGCCCTGACATGTTAAATGAAGTTAGGGAGAGGCTATCCTTGCTGAGAGCATTGTTCTACGATAGATTCTGGATAGAGGAGAAAGGATACCCTGCACTGGCGATAGATGGGGATGGTGTGGCATGCCGTGCGATAACGACAGATCCTCTTTACTGCCTTGGCCTCGGTATGATGAACAGAGGGGAAGAAATAAGTATGGTCAATAGAGCAATGGAGAGTGATCTTTTGACAGAATACGGAATGAGATGCATGTCATCCGGGGAGAAAGAATTCGACCATCTTGCGTATCAGAGAGGCTCTATTTGGCCTCATGATAATTTTCTTGTCATCAGGTCTCTGATAAGAGCCGATTTCAGGCGTGAAGCGGAGGCAGTAGCTGCAGGTGTTATGAAAGCGCTAACCTCTATTGGCTCGTTTCCAGAATACTATTCAGCAGACGCAAGGGGCTCTCTTATTCCTCAGGAAAAATTGAGGATAAGGCCATGCGATCCACAGGCTTGGACTGTTGGAACCTTTATATTTATCAAAAATAATTTCCCCAGTCTCAAAGCCTGATATAGGGAGAGAACGATGGTTGATACTTTAAATTACAAGGTTCAGCACTTTCTTCATTCTGGAAGAACCGAATGAAAATACCTCAATAATCTGCCCTCGAACCTCAAGCGGAAAGGCCTTAAGCAGTTTTGATAAGCCAATGTAGATCACTCCGCCTAAAACAATGAGTAAAGGAAGGAAGATCAATGAAGACATTATGCTCATCTGAAGATAGTATATAACTCCAAACATTACCGTTGCGGATAACCAGATCTTCCCAAGCCTCTTAGCATCAATTCCAAAAATTCCTAGCTTCCTGGAATATGCAAAAAGAAGCAGGAAGCTTGTAACGCTAACTGATGAGTTTGCAAGGGCAGCCCCGCTTAGACCCATGCTGGGGATCAGTGTGAATGAAAGAGTCACATTTGAGATCAAAGTTGAAATTGTGACTATTATGAAGAACCTTGTCGCCCTCACTGAGGATACAGACTGTGTAAGCACATTCTGAGTGACGAAAACGGCAGTTATGAATAGAAGAATCATCAAAGGTCCGGTTCCAGGAAGGTACTGGTCATCTGCGAACAGTTCAAGTATCTGTGGTGCCAGAGCTGCAACTCCAAGTGCGGCTGGAGTGTAAAGATAGGAGAGAACGCTGGATGAAACTGCTGTCGCATCCTTTATGTCTGCTCTCTGGCCATTTGAATAGAGCTCAGAGAACTTTGGAAGAAGAATATTGTTTATTGGGCCGGCAAGAATAGCAAGTGAACTGGAAATCAGCAGAACAAAGCTATATATGCCTAATTCTGCAGTCCTTAAGAAATAGGCGACCACAAACCTGTCAATGTATGAAGACCCGTACCCTATGATGCTTGAAAGAAGCAATGGGAAGGAATATTCGAAAACGGGACGTAGTGTAATTCTTTCAGCTCTTCTTTTGCTGAAATCCAAAAAGAATATCATTCCCATCAGAAAGACAAAGACACTGCCACCGTAACCAAGGGCAAGTCCCAGAATGGCATAGGTTATGCTATGTGTCATGTAGAGAAGAATGAATGAAATAAAATATGAAAAAGATTGCCCGAATATTGAAATGATTGCAGAGAACCTGAAGCCCTGAAGGCCCAGTATTATTCCATTGAATATGCTGAAACAGACGAGAAAGAACAATTCAATTGCAAGGTATCTAACAACAAGGTAATCTGAGGAAGTGTGGAAGAACAATATGCTTATGTAAGGTGCAATCACGAAGGTCACTGCAGAACCTATGGCCGCAAAGATAAGGCCTATGACAATCATTTTCATTATAAGAGAATGAACTGCCTCGTAATCTCCTCTGCCGAGATAATATGATATGAAATGCTGGGCACCTTGCTGAAGTCCAAGACTGAAAACAATGTTGAATATTGTAACGATTGCGATTAAGAGTGACATCTCCCCTACAATTGAAGTGGAGAATGTCTTCGCAAGAAAAATGTAGAATATCAATCCGCTAATAAAAAAAGTGAATGTGCTGGCATACTGGTATACACTGCCAGCTACTGCTGATTGACGCTCTACCTTCAGTATGGAAATGACCAATTTACTCGCAATGGGGAAATGGGATTATAATTTTTCCTCATTATAACAAATGTGCGAACTAAATTCCAGACTGGGAATCAGTAGCGTTTCTGTATCTTTTGATGATCCCATTAAGACCTACCACCAGAATTATGTACCCAATTATGGACAGGAATATTGCAAGTATCGCTCCTGCCTCCACGGACCCACTGGAAAATGCTGAGCCAACCCTGAATACCCCAATAGTAAGCATAATAATTCCAATGAAAAGGAGGATTCCCCCGACCGCGAGTAATATAAAAATCTCGAAAAGTCCGCCAAATGCCATGAAAGTGGAGGGTGATGAAGTAGTTGAAGTGGTTGAAGAGAGGAATGACGGGGACACAGCGAGTACTACGATGGCAAAAACGGCAACCATTATAAAACCTATGATAATAAGCAATGCACCGGTTGAGCCTGTTTTTACGTTATGTTTAAGATTTGATAGCACACCCAAGCCTCTGTAAATCAGGATGTAACCTAAGATGGATATTATGACCTCTACCACGAGAATTACTATGATGTAGGTGGTAAATGTAGACAATGTGCTTAATGTGCTGGCAGAACTAATTGTCCCAATAGGGCCTAAAAACGCGTCTATGCTAAAACTCCTTATAAGTGCAAAACTCAGTGCTATTCCAAGGATAAATTCCAGAATGAAAATGGAATATCCATTCCGGAGCAGTTTGAGGCCCCCAATTGCTCCCGCATTTGATTTATTAGTATTATTATTGACAGGAAAGTCTGAGGACAAATCCTGACCACAAACTGAACATTTTGTGCTGTTATCATCATTTGAAAATTGGCAGTTTGGACATATCTTGGCCATTATATGGCAACAACAGGAAAAATAAAATACTTTCTAAATTTTTAATTTAAGAGCTATGCGAAATCAGAATTAAAAGTGTTTCACCTGCTAAGCATGCTGGAATTCAGACAAAGAACAAATGATACATTTGATATCCTTATATTTACATAATGCATTCAAAAGTGATGGATTCCATGGAGGCTCTTCTTGGTCAAAAAAATTCCTTGTTAGAGCCCACAGACTACAATTACAGGATTTCTTTTATAGCCGCTTCCAGTGCAATAGATGAAAAGGTGGAAAACTCCATTTACAGCATTTCCCGGATAGGGGAGGAGCTGGGGAGGGATTTCGAAATAATTCTTACCACTTCATTCAAGAGTAGCCTGAAATCTATGGCAAGAATACTTCTAATGAGAGAAAATTGCCCTCAATTTCAGCTAAATGTGGAGGATTTTTCATCCCCCGGAAAGGGAAAGCAGATGTCGTTTGAAAAAGCTACTGGCAAATTCATAGTACCATTTAATCCAGAGATTTCGTACCCTATTCAATTTTCCGACATACTGCATTCGTTCCTGAAATTCAGGCTTAAGAGGCTTTACTACTCTGAACTGCCTCTGGTAAGTTCAGACATTGTAAGGGAGGTTGGTGGGTGGCGCGAGCTATTGCTTGGAGAAGACCTTGACCTATTTGCCAGGATAAGTATGAATTACGGAACAATGGCCATGCCGTCTGATCTTATACCAAGTAATGGCTATGGAATCGAGGACATAATCGGCCTTTCCAAGATATTCACCCTGAACAGGATGCCATACACTGAACGGATGCAGAATGTCAGGGACCTTATAATATCCTGTAATCTTAATTTCAAAGAGATGAATTATTTCTCCTCATTGCTGGCAGAATATGAGGGTCTAAGGATAAGGGGCATTGCTGCGCTGGCCCAGATAATAAAGCATTTTCACTCGGTTAAGCCGATCAATTATGACAGGAATAACCTTACAATTTTTATGGAGTCTTTGCTTGAATCTCTGGTCCTGAAGGAGTACCAGAGGCTGGGTGATGTCTCATCGCATGTACATCTTAATATCCACAGGGTTCTATTAAAATTTTTAAGGAAAAACAGTAATCTGTTCAGTGAGATGAGCAATAGCCTTTCTCTCTATGTGACTCCTGAATACTGATTGTTACTCAAAGCAAAAACTGGTCTGGAGAATAGAATTTTATAATTTGGGTACATCCTGCCGTAGGCATATGACCGCAGCTACCACTCGTACACTCACAGTCTTTGTCATTATTTTTGTATTGTCCATTTATTTACCTGGCCACATTATAACGCAAAAAGGAGTCTACTCTCAAACTTCACTGGTTGAAAACAGATCTCCGGTTCCGAAACTTAATTCAAATTTCTACATAGACCAGAATTTGACCATATCTCCGGGTAATAATCTAACAATCAGCGACCGGAATATTGTTATAACCTCAACCGAGCTTGATTCTATAAACCTCACCGTATATGGGCATCTTACTCTCGAAAACTGTAACTTATTCATTTCCAATATATCAATAAACAGAGTGAAGTTCCTTAACGTCAGTGTGAAGGGATCAGGGTCTCTTTTTCAGGTTGAATATTCAAATCTAAACTATTCAGGCACACTTTATCTGTCTGATACAAGGGCTATGGTCAATCACTCCGTTGTCGGGGAGAATAATGGAGGGAATGTGAATGAATCAAATAAAGCTCTTAGAATTGAAACATTTGGCTCAAATGTTTCTGTAGACGATAGCAGAATAGGAGGGCAAATGATCCTCAAAGACCCTGGTAATTTCAGGGCAGGCAACATTTATGGTGTCAATTACAACTCGCAGTATCCTGACAGCACCCCGGGAAATATGACAACACGTTCAGTGATAAACACATCGATAAATCCCATTATTGATATGCTTAATTTCTCCATCAGCTACAAAGCGCTTGCAAACGAAAGCTCAGGGGTGTACTTTTATCTCTACACGAAGTCAGGAATTCTTGACAACATAACACTTCCATACAGATTGGGGGAAGGAATGAAGACTGTTCAGTTGAATCTGAATGTATCAGCAATGTCTAAAAGGATGGCATTTTATCTCAATAAAAGTGATTTCTGGCTGAGCAAAGAGTTTAACACAACCGATGCCCTTGGAATATTCAATCTTTCCATAACGCTTTTTTCAAACAGTTGGGTAAGACTGCTGGGGGAGAACTATTTCTCGGTGGTTTCAGTGAATTCCACATATTACTTCATGAATTCTTCAACTGACTTTAATGAGAATTCCTTTGAAATGGGCGATGGTGCCCAGTCTTATGGAAAGTCGTACCTGGACCTTATAAATTCTACAGCTGTCTTCGTTGACACATCAGTTGAAGGATCAGAGGGCACTATCCTTCCTGTATCGGTGTTAAATTCAACTCTGATCCTGGCCAGGGAAGTTGAATTAGACGTTAATGACTCTGGTTATCCCTATCCCGTTGAAAATTTCAGTATTAATCCGTTAAATGGC
>JAJZKX010000120.1 GCA_021850745.1 Thermoplasmata archaeon | reverse complement strand
TTATATTCTTTCCCGCCTGCTGCACTTCCTGGTTTTTCTCTTTCAGCCATTGACGCAGCTTCTCCTGTGAAGTGCTTCCAGTAATCTCCCTGATTCCTGATAAATGAATGGATCGACATGAGCGTGAAAGGCTGCCTATCACGGTAAACGAGCTGCCCTATTGGCCTCGGCGTATTCCTGAACTGCGTCTCCATGTAAAGTTTGTGCGGAATCGTTATGTCAGGATTCTCCCCAGGTTCCACCCTCCTCATGAACTTGCAGATGAGCTGATCACCAATTACAAATGAACTGTTTGACTGCTCAATATTCAGTGGAGTCAGGGAAGTGCTGACGTTGGAATGACTGACGAATTCCGCAATAAATTCACCTTCAAGACCCAGTTTACCATGTCTTCCCTCAGCATTCCTGTTTTTCACTATATCCTCAATAAATTGAAGGAAACTCCCTGTTTCTATTGAATCAGTTATCCTGATGATTTCCCTTTCCTGTGAACCATCATCCCATGTGATGACCGGTGCTGCAGACAGGATCAGATCGCCAATCCTGTTGGGCTTGAGCAGCAGCATGAAGGGCTTATTCCTTTCCGCCACCGCAGGGATGGAATCCAGAACGGTGAATTGCAGGTCGCTCTCTGACTTGAATGGGTACCATCGCTTTGCCTTGATTGACTCTATGATCCCTGTCACGAACTGATTGTTCTCTTCATCCAGAAGGTCGATCTTTCCGCCATCAGTTTCCATTGGGAGCCTCCATTATCAGCCAGAAAAATGAATGCCTAGGGAGAGTGAAGAAATAGGGAAGTTTCCCGATGTCGGGAAACCTTACGGAACTGATCGCTTCCCTAAGGTGCCATCCATTGTATTCCGGAATGTGCAATTCGACATATGAAGGATTCCTTGAAAGGTTGTAAACGCAGAGTATCTTCTCTTCGCCATATTCCCTTATGAAAGCCAGGATCTGCTTCTGGTCATTGGCGATGAACCTGATCGTCCCCCTGCCGAGAACCTTCGAATTCTGCTTTCTCACAACAATCATCCTCCTGAACCAGTTAAGGAAGGATGTGTTGAGCCGTGACATCGATTCCACATTATTGCTCTCATAGTGGTAATTTGGATTGGTAATTATTGGTGAAAAGAGCTGGTCGGAATCTGCCATGGAAAATCCGGAATTCCTGTCGAAGCTCCATTGCATTGGCGTTCTGACGCCATTCCTGTCCCCAAGGTAGATGTTGTCTCCCATATTGATTTCGTCACCGTAGTAGAATATTGGCGAACCCGGAACGCTCATTATCAGGGCATGGAGCAGTTCCAGGATATACCGGTCGTTGTCGACAAGCGGTGCCAGCCTTCTGCGGATTCCCATGTTGAGCCTCATCTTCGGTACCTTTGCGTATTCGTTGAACATCAGGTCCCGTTCCTCGTCTGTGACCATCTCCAGTGTCAGTTCATCATGGTTTCTCAGGAATACTCCCCAGTCACATTTTTCCGGTATGGGAAGGGTCTCCTTGATTATGTTTTCAATCGGGAATGAGTCCTCCTTCGCAAGTGAAATGAATATTCTTGGCATCAGCGGGAAATTAAAATTCATGTGAAATTCGTCCTGGTTCCCAAAATATTCCTTGGCACTCTTGGGCCACTGGTTGGCCTCAGCCAGCAGGATGCGTCCTGGGTATTCCCTGTCTATCATCGCCCGGATCTCCTTGAAATACCTGTGGGTTTCCGGAAGGTTCTCGCAGTTTGTCCCCTCCCTCTTGAACAGGTATGGCACTGCATCGCACCTGAAACCGTCCAACCCCTTATCAAGCCAGAACCTGATTACGCGCTTCATCTCTTCCCTGACCTCCGGGTTGTCATAGTTGAGATCCGGCTGGTGGCTGTAGAATCTGTGGAAGTAATATTGCCCTGAAATCTGGTCCCATGCCCAGTTCGATGTTTCTGTGTCAACGAATATTATTCTGGCTTCCCTGAACTTGTCCGGGGTATCAGACCATACAAACCAATCCCTTTTTGCGCTGTTTTTTCCGGATCTGGCTTCCACGAACCATTTGTGCTGATCCGACACGTGATTTATGACGAGATCGGCAATGACCTTTATTCCACGGTTATGCGCCTCCTCCACTAACTTCTCAAAATCCTCAATGGTGCCATATTCGGGAAGAATCGAATAATAATCACTTATGTCATAGCCATCGTCCTTCAGCGGTGATCTATAGAACGGGAGAAGCCATATGCAGTCCATCCCTATGCTCTTTATATAATCCAGCTTCGTGGTCAATCCCCTGAAGTCGCCGATGCCATCTCTGTTCGAATCAAAGAAACTTCTCACGGGAACCTCATAAAATGCCGCATCCCGGTACCACAGCTTTTCTTCTTCGCTAATCACTTATCCACCTTTGACAGTATCATTGCACATCTGTATTCTGGTACAAGCTTTACCATGTTATTGCCTTTGCTCCATACCATCGATTCTCCTGTCACCAGATCTCTTACGGGAAATTCCTTCCTGTCATCATCAAGCCAGTCTTCTGGCGTTGAAACGCTTGATGAATGGATCTCGAATGGGTTTATGTTCACGATTATCAGGATCGATGCGGAATCCCTGAGAGTTCGGACATATGCAAGGATATTATGGTTGCCGGTGTTGATGAATTTCACGTTGCCATGCTTCTGGAAATTCAACACCTTTTCCCTTATCCCGTTGAGTTTCCAAATGATCTCCCTGATATTCCCGGGACCTCTCCAGTCTCTCTGCCTCAGCTGGAATTTTTCGGAATCAAGGTACTCCTCCGTGCCCGGTATTGCCGTGTTTTCACATAGCTCGAATCCGCTGTAGATTCCCCATAAGGGGGAAAGTGTTGCTGCAAGAACTGCACGCAATATGAACGCAGCCCTTCCACCGTTCTGCAGGGTGAAGGGCAGGATATCAGGCGTGTTGGTGAAAAGCATTGGCTGGAAGAATGCACTGACCTGTGGGCTGTTGAGTTCTGTGAAATAATCCCTGATCTCATAGTCATAGTTCTTCCATGTGAAATAAGTATAGGACTGCTGGAATCCAAATTTAGACAACTGATACATGACAGATGGCTTCGTGAAAGCCTCACTGAGGAATACCACATCCGGATATCTTGAATTTATGCTGCTGATGAGCCATTTCCAGAAGTTGAGCGGCTTTGTGTGTGGGTTATCCACCCTGAAGATCCTTATTCCTGCGCCTATCCAGAATTCAAAGATGCCCATGATTTCGTCCCACAGCTCCTTCCAGTTTTCACACCGGAAATTCAGCGGATATATGTCAAAGTATTTCTTGGGAGGATTCTCCGCGTACCTGATCGACCCATCCGGCCTCCGGTAGAACCATTCCGGATGTTCCCTGACATATGGATGATCAGGAGAGCATTGAAGCGCAATGTCAAGCGCAATGGAGATGCCCTCTTTTGATGCTGCGCTGACAAGTTTCCTGAAATCTTCCATGGTTCCAAGATCAGGATTGATTGCCTTGTGCCCTCCATGGATGTTGCCGATGGCCCATGGGCTGCCTGTGTCTCCCTGTGAAGCTGGCATCGCCCCGTTTTTTCCCCTCCTGTTTGTCTTGCCTATTGGATGAATCGGCGGGAAATAGATCACGTCGAATCCCATTTCCTTTATGTCAGGAAGCCGCTTTATGCAGTCCCTGAATGCCCCAGTTTTTCCAGGAACGGATGATTGGGAACGGGGAAACATTTCGTACCATGAGCCAAAATACGCTTTCCGGCCGAGGGAATTGATCTCGTATTTTTCACTCCTGATTCTTGAACGCCTGTCCTGATATTTCAATATGAGATTGCCGATTGCATCCATTTGGTTCTTCTGAAAGTCCCTTTTTTCCTTCAATTCGGCCATAACGGCATCTATCTTCCCTGCATCACGCTCTGTGGCATTCTTTCTTATCTCTTTGAAAAGGGCAATGCCTGCCTCAATATCCTGTGAGATGTCCTCACCGGAATCTTTCCACTTTTCCAGGTTCCTGAACCATGTGGCGATATCGTCAAACCATGCCTCAATGTAGAACCGGTACGTCCCCTCATAGCCTAATTTAATGAAGACACTGTAAAAATCGTTTTCTCCCCGCTTCATCTGGATCTTCTTCCACCTCCCGGAACCCGGTTCAAGGTAGTTCAGCTGGCCGCGTATCATGTCGGTTCCATGGGAAAATATCCTGCACCTGATTTCCTGCTGGAAATTGTGCTGCCCCCTTGCGGGAATTGCACCGTGATCCACGCTTGGCCAGATCCTGTCGATTATTATTTCCCCTGAAAAATCGTCTTTCCTCATTTCATCTCCTCCTTTTCTTTCATATAAATTAAGCATGACAGTGGCGGAAGATCCAGTTCAAGTGACCATGGGAAACCATGCATCTCAGTTTCCCCTGAAACAGCCACTTTCCTCTCCGGATAACCCTTTCCTCCAAAGGCTTGCGAATCCGAATTGAATACAGATCGATACCTGCCTTTCTCCGGGATGCCTATCCTGTATCCTTCTCTTGGGACAGGCGTGAAATTGAATACAAAAACCAGCATCGATTCCGCATCATCATTTCTCCTGATAAATGATATGACCGTATTGGCGGTGTCGTTGAAATCTATCCACTGGAATGCCTTTTGGGAGAAGTCAGTTTCACCAAGGCGGAATGTTGAATAGATGCCGTTCAACGATTTTATGAGGTATTGGAGAGGCGTTTCATGAGGAATCCTTGCCATTTTGATCAGTGAGGAGTTGAAATCCCACTCTGTCATTCTTCCCAATTCGGCACCCATGAAGAGAAGTTTCTTCCCCGGAAATGAAAACATGTATGATATCAAGAGCCTCAGATTGGAATTCCTTGATTCCATGTCTCCAGGCATCTTGCCAAGCAGCGATCCCTTCCCGTGGACAACCTCATCATGGGAAAACGGGAGGATAAACCTCTCGGAAAATGCATACCACAGGCTGAATGTTAACCGGTTCATATTGTGTTTCCTGTTAATGGGATCAGATGAAAAGAATTCAAGAGTGTCATGCATCCATCCCATATTCCACTTGTAATCAAATCCAAGCCCGCCTGATGATATATCTGTGGTAACACCGGGCCATGCCGTGGATTCCTCGGCAATCATTATGGCTCCGGGGAACCTCTTATGCACGGTGTCGTTCAGACGTTTAAATAATTCTATTGCCTCCAGGTTTTCCCTTCCCCCATTCACGTTCGGAACCCAGTTTCCGGGACCTCTTGAATAATCAAGGTAAAGCATAGATGAAACCGCATCAATCCTAATGCCATCTGCGTGGAATTGTTCCAGCCAGTAGATGCAGTTTGATATGAGAAAACTAATGACCTCTCCCTTGCTGTAATCAAATATCTTTGTTCCCCAGTCCGGATGAAGGCCTTTCCTTGGATCGCCATACTCGAATAAGGGCGTGCCGTCGAAGAGTGAGAGGCCGTGCTGATCCTGCGGAAAATGGGCGGGAACCCAGTCGAGTATGACTCCTATCCCTGCATAGTGGAGGCAGTCTACAAGATACCTGAAATCATCTGGATTGCCGAATCTTGATGTTGGGGCAAAATAATTCACAACCTGGTATCCCCATGATTCGTCAAGGGGGTGTTCCATTACTGGAAGCAGTTCAACATGTGTGAATCCCATATCCTTCACATAACTGCACAAAGGTTCTGCAATATCCCTGTAGTTGAGGAATGCACCGCCTTTTCTCCTCATCCATGAGCCGGGATGCATTTCATAGATTGACATATTTTTCTTTTGATGATCCGTGAAAGTGCGTTTTTCCATCCATCCCTTATCGTGCCATTCATGTTTTGGCAGGAATGAGCGTGAAGCGGTGTCTGGCCTCAGCTCGGCGTAAAATGCATAGGGATCCGTTTTTTTTATAATTGTTCCAACTCCGGTTCTAATTGCAAATTTGTAAGTTTCATCTTGAATATCCGGTATAAAGAGTTCCCATATTCCAGAATCATTAACATTTATCATCGGATGAAACCCGGGGATCCAGTGGTTGAAGTTTCCAATTACAGAGACCGCAACAGCATTTGGTGCCCAAACGACAAACCTGATGCCGGTGCATTGCGGGTATCTTATCATGTGGGCTCCAAATATTTCATATGATCTGTAAAGGGTGCCCTGCCTGAAATCAG
>JAJZKX010000119.1 GCA_021850745.1 Thermoplasmata archaeon | reverse complement strand
AACAATACTAATGGAAAACTTTCTCATTCAATCAATAGAAATAGAATAGATTTAAAGTCAGAGTACAATTGCTTAAAAAAATTATTTTTTGAGAATAAAGGCGGATTCACCTTGATCCGATTCCGGTTTTCTCGGTTTGACGGATTTCCAGTCAGATTTGACGGCGTTTCTGCCATGTTTCCTCTGGATATAGTTGTAAGCAGAAAGAGCCGCCGCGGCCCCTTGTCCTGCCGAAATGACTGCCTGCTTATATGGTATGTCTGTGACATCCCCGCATGCAAAGACACCTTCCTGACTTGTTTTCCCAATCTTGTCAGTGATAACCTCCTTCATCTCGTTCAGTTTAACCAGGTTTTTTATGAAATCGGTTTTTGCTACATATCCCATCTCCACAAAAATGCCGCTGAGGTTAACCTCTCTTTCATTTCCGCCCTCAGTGAATCTGACACTCTTCACAATATTCTCTCCGGCAATCTCCTTTACAGATGAATTGGTGTAAAATTTCACGTTATCCCTTGATATAAGGTCCTGATACTGTTCGTCATCAGTTGGTGGTTTTGATCCCTTATAGAATACATGCAATTTAGAAGCAACTCCCGCAAGATAGGTAGCAGCCTGTATTCCGTGTTCACCTATGCCGGCCACTCCGATCTCCTTGCCCCTGTAAAGAGGGCCATCGCAAACAGCGCAGTATGACACCCCCCTTCCCTGGTGTTCCTCCTCACCAGGTACATTGAGCATCCTCGGAGTCTTTCCGAAAGCAAGTATCACCGATTCAGTCCGGTATTCATCTCCCCTGGTCTTTACCGTAAAGTTGCCGTCATCCGTCTTATCTATGGATATCACTTCATCATAAACAAAGCGTGCACCATAGGATTCTGTTTGTTTCTGGAACCTGTTCATCAGGTCAAATCCACTGATCTGTTCAGTACCGGGGTAGTTCTCAATATCATCAGTGAGAAGCGCCTGTCCGCCAACGTCCCTGGAAATAATCAGGGTATCAACACCCTGTCTTGCCAGGTAGAGGCCCGCTGAAAGTCCGGCGGAAGCTGCCCCTATGATGATGCATGAAGCTGAGTTTTCAGTCATCTTCACACGCCTTATTGCAGAGCTTTCTTCAGCTTGGCTTCAAGCATCTGCTTGGGAACCGCTCCGATCTGCATATCGAACATTTTTCCGTCCTTGAAGAACATAATTGTTGGAATGCTCCTTATCATGAATTCACTGGAAACCGCCGGATTGTCATCCACATTGACCTTACCAAATCTGGCCTTTCCATTATACTGGTTAGCGAGCTCCTCCACAACAGGAGAGACGAATCTGCAGGGTCCGCACCACGGTGCCCAGAAATCCACCACAGCAACTCCTGGCTTACTAACCATGGAATTGAATGTTGAATCCGTGAGATCGACAGGCTTTCCGTCTGAAGGGGTTTTCTGTTCGGTCATATACTTCTTCATGAGATTCTCTCTTATCTTATCTATGTTATCCATACTCCAAGAATTGCAAATTCGTTTATTAATGATTCGAAATTTCAAACTATGTGAAATATCTATTAACCATGAGTGCCTTACTATTTATGAAATCTCTCAGCTGTCTCTCTGATAAAGGCGCTGGATTTACCGATCTTGTTGGATGCCTCTTTTCCCTTAATGATCTTGAGCTTGAAATCCTGAATACACTTGGGAATGGTGAGGTATTGTCTCTGGATGACCTCGCAGTTATGGTGGGAAGGAACAGAACAACCGTTTTCAGATCGATCGATAAGCTCATATCTCTGGGGTTTGTATTCAAAATCATTTCCCCTCTCTCTGGAGGGGGTAGAATTGCAACATTCAGGCGCAATGGTCCAGAGGAATTAAAACGTCTGATTTATGAAAGAAAGGCATCCATATGTGAGAACTTTGAAAGGATAATTGAAAAAATAGGGTAGGTTCTGATCTGTATTACATGGCTCCGATGACCATCAGGATCAGCACAATTAGAGTGAGAAAGGCAGAAATTCCTGATAACACCTTCAAGCCGCCAGAAGCTGCGGTCTTCGAGGCAAGTTTCCTGAACAGGAAGCCTTCATTCAAAACCACATAAACAATGATTGCCAGGGCAACTCCAATTAGAAGAAGGATTCCATTCGTGGATGAAAAGGACGGCAGTTTGGACTCTGAAGAGAGAAGAGCAAATAGTATAATTCCTAGGATTATGGCAAGTCCGCCTGATCCTCTGGAACCCATCATTCCGATTCTTATTCCTCTTCCTGAGGCACTGTTGCCTCCGGATCTTAATACGGATATCATCAGGACAAACTCCAAAACTACCCAGAGAACTCCAAATATTCCGTGAATGCTTAGGGATAGAGTGTCAAGCAGGTTCATTCAGCCATATCCCGTTGATTATAATAAATCGTTGTTTTTCCCTGCCTTAACTACTCTGGAAGCTGGATCCCCATTCAGTTCAGCAAAAGAACAGTTCTATATCCTTATCAATAATCCAGCAACGGTATGATCCATGACCGATCCCAACTCCGCAGTCTTTGAGTTCTCACTCCGTACACGTCAGGAATCTATCCGGGCTTCAGCAGGGAAGGTTTTTGATTTTTTTATAGTGGGAGGAGGTATAAACGGGGCAGGAATCTGCAACCTTATCTCCGCTAATGGAAGAAGCGTGTTTCTGGCCGATAAGGGTGATTTTGCCGGTGGCACAAGCTCTGGGTCGTCAAAGCTCATTCATGGCGGCCTGAGGTATCTTGCCAGCTTTGAATTCAGGGAAGTTCGCAATCTCCTGAAGGAAAGGAATTATCTTCTGAAGAATGTTGATTTTGTGCGACCTCTGGACTTCAGTGTTCTTGTGGATGAATATTCATGGAGGAAGGTGACTCTTCGTCTTGGCCTGTTTCTGTATAATCTTCTGGGGGGTAAGCTGAAAATCCCAAAGTACCAGAGGAATAATGGGGAGTTTCCGAAAGGGATCAGAGGATATTTCAGCTACCTTGATTCGGCCACCGATGACGCGTTGCTGGTCATAAGCAACATAGTTACTGCACAGATGCAGGGGGCTGTATGTGTGAACTACTCTATTGTCAGGAAAATCAGAAGGACTGGGGAAGTATGGGAAGTATCTCTTGAAGATTTAACCACTGGAAAACCTGTCACCGTCAGTGCTAAGGTTCTGATAAATGCTGCAGGGCCATGGGCAGGAGACATACTCACAATGCTGAATGGACAGGGGGATAGGAAGTTCAAACTAAGCAAGGGTATCCATATTGTCGTTCCTTCATCTCTGTACATGAGGAGCAGTGCGGTTGTTTTTCGTTCCCATATTGACGGAAGGCAGATGTTCATCATACCAAGGGGTGAAGTGACCCATATAGGTACAACAGATACCTTCACAAGTTCATCCGAAGACTGGAAATGCCAGGAGGATGAAATTGATTATGTGGTGAAGAGTGCGGCACGGATAATACCGGCGCTTAATCGTGATCATGTTATATACTGCTTTACCGGAATAAGGCCGCTTTATGGGGGTGGCGATGATCCTGGTTCTGTGACAAGAAAATCTGAGATAATATGGAAATATGGCGTTCTTTCAATAATGGGCGGGAAAATCACTGATTTCAGGATAACCGCAAGACATGTTGCAAAGCTCCTCAACAGGAACTGCGGAAGTAATCTTGTCACGGATGGACTTCCTGCTATTAAATACCACAGAGATGACTCTGACATTATGGATCAGGCAATAATGAGGGAATGTGCAGTTACAGTTGAAGACATACTGAGAAGACGAACCGGCTCCAGAGTTTACTCTCTTGATATGGGCCGATCCATTGAGAAGGTTGCGGAGTCAAAACTGCAGAGTTTCAAGTCTGGTATCCCTAAGGACTAAGCCTTGCTGAAATAATCTTCCTTGCATTAGCCAGTCCCTTAACATGCACACCCATGTAGAGGAAATTTATCTCTGGAATCAGGTGACGTATCTCACTCATGTGAATATCTCTGTCATCAAGGTAAAATATGTTCCTATGTTCTATATGGACTTTTTTTCTGTGAAGTGTTTCCAGAAGATCCTTCATGAGTTTATCCTTCCTTGGATCATTGGTAATCTGAAAATAGTCAAATGCTTTCTTCAAATCGAAGGCCTCTATTGCCCCCATGGCATGGGCAGTATCATTCCAGGTGCAGGTTGAGATGATGGCACCGGCATCACGGGCCCATTTCAGGAATTCACGAGAGTCGGGGTTCAGAGAAATAATGGTTCCGGAAGAATCAGAAATTCTGTCTCCATCAATGGGCTTAAAGGGAAGTTTGCAGCTTGACACATCCAAATTATCCCACAGTGTGCCATCAAGGTCCATAAAGAGAAGCCATTTCATAAACTGTACCCCTCTGTGGATATAAGGAGATTAGATAGCCTTTTCTGAATCATGAAACCCATGGGAATCTTCCTGACTCACTGTCTCAATCTAAAGGAATATATCCATGCTAGCTCTACGATTGAAAAAACTGGCTAAGATGGACAACAAAACCTTCATAGTTCTGCGCTCATTCGTTGTCGCCATTGGTGCGACGGCGGCTTCAACCTTCATCGGTGTCTACGGAGTGCTACTGGGGGCAAGCGCAGTTGAGATGGGATGGCTTCAGTCCATCAGCAACTCTGTCAACAATGGAGGTCAGCTGCTCTGGGGCAGAATCAGCGATAGGGTGGGAAGGCGCAAGCCTTTCCTGTTGCTGGGCGGTGGGGTTCTCGGATTACTATGGTTTCTTCTCACATATGTGAGGACTCCTGTGGAACTGATAATAATTTACGGTGTAATCGCTCTCTTTTCTGCCCTGATAACCGTAAACTGGTTCTCCCTGATCGCAGATTCATCCACAGTATCAACAAGGGGAAGATTTCTATCTGTTATAAACAACCTGAGTTCCATTGGAACCATAGTTTCCCTTGTTCTAATGACTTTCACCTTTTCAGGAGAAGTTACCTCCCAGATCCGGATACCATTCTATCTGGCCGCATCCTCCTACTTCATCTCGCTGGTTCTGATAATGAGCATAAAGGAACAGAGGCGGCGAAACAGCGGACAGAAAAGCCTGATAAACACGCTGAGGAACCTGAAAAGCGAGAACAGATTTTTCAGATATTTCATGGCAATGAATGTGCAGGGGTTTTTCTGGTCAATGGCCTGGCCAATGTTTCCCATAACCATAGTCTCAGTGATGAATTTCACCCTCACCGACGTTGCATTCCTGACGGTTACTTCGTCCCTGGCCGCTCTGGGTTCGCAGTTCATACTCGGGAAATTCGTAGACAGGATCAACAGGCCGCCCCTCATCTTTGCAAACCGCATCCTTCTTAGCCTGATCCCCATTCAGTATGCACTGTACAACAGTTTTGGCGGATTCCTGATTCTTGAGTTATACAGTGGTATAGTCAGTTCAATACAGAATGTGGTCATGAACTCATACCTTCTGGATATAGTCCCTGAACAGGGAAGGGGAGAGTATATCTCACTCATCAATGGATTCAACGGCATAATGTATCTGTTCGGTGCCCTTTCTGGCGGCTATCTTCTTCAATACCTTCTGGGTTTCTATGATCTTAGAGAGGCTCTTCTGATTGGCTATATTGCGGTTTTCTTTGGCAGATTCATGTCTTCATTGCTTTTCATCGGGCTTAAAGAACCGGAGGAACGCAGAGGCCTGCCTCTGTCTCTGTATAACCTGATCCTCAGGAGGCAGCCCGCGGGTGCCCCCTCTGGAGGCACTATACGCGTAAGGTAATTTAACGGTAATATGCCGGATTCCCTTCATAAAGGCTAAATTCTGCATCTGACTATATGAAATCTGTATCGTATCCTGATCTGATGATCATCGGGCTTTTATTTCGCATCTCATCAGGACATTGCTTTTGCCGATTACTGCAACCTCCGTGAAACCATTTTCACGGTACATTGAAACATTGCCGAACCACTGCGAGTAAGCCTTGGTTCCGGTTACAGGAAATGCCTCAACAATCCCTCCACCCGCTTCTCTGATCCTCTGAAGAACCCTGGAAAGAGCAAATTTTGCCACACCTCTTCTCCTGAATTCCATGTCCACAAAGAAGCAGGTGATCCTCCACACCCTGGTTTCCTCCGGGATTGGCTCCAGAGTCCGGTAAATCCTTCCATTTCCAGGGTTCTTCAG
>JAJZKX010000118.1 GCA_021850745.1 Thermoplasmata archaeon | reverse complement strand
AGACGATACTAATGAAGATCTGGAAAGGAAATATGGGGTGAAAGGGATCTCAATGCTCGTAAAACCCGATGGAAATGAGTTGAGAGAGATTGCAAGGCTAGTGGACTCAGGCATTGTAAAACCTGTAGTGCAAGGAACTTATCCTCTTAGTCAAGCTAAGGATGCCTTCATATCAGGTATCGCAGGCCACAACACAGGTAAAATAGTACTAATAGTTAGCCAGTGAAAGAAGCAAAGCCAGTTGACATTTAAGGTAGAAATCTTGTTATGGTGAAATGGTGAATAAAATGGAACAGATAGGGGAAGAAACAAAGAGAGTCGTGTTGAGTTACATCGAATCCCTGGATTCAAAGAAATATGACCAAGCAAGCATCTTAATTGATGGGAGCGTGAAAATCATCGGCCCAGCAGGAGAGACATTCGGAAAACCAAAGGAATTTACCAATATGCTGAAACGGTATCAGGGCAACTACTCTATACAGAAAATGTTTGTCGAAGGAGAGGACGCGTGTCTCCTTTATGACTTTGTCACACCAGAAAAAATAGTTTACATGAGTTCTTGGTATAAGGTAAAAGGCGGGAAGATCGTCTTCATAAGAACAGTATTTGATCCTTCCACCTTCAGTTAGTATAATGAGTTACAGGCCAGAGAAGCACTTTATTCTGGCATTATTTTTATCTCGATTCTGCTGAATAAACCTATTTTCAGTAGTTTCCTGCAAAGAGAAGAATCAGGCAGGCTTTTTGCCATGTTCTTTCAAATCCCGTTTTACTGCAAGCGAGTTCAGGAATTCATAACTCACCGCACCATCCAGCAGCGTCTCGTACTTCTCCTGTTCCAATATTTCCTTGCCAATCCGCCAGAGGAGTCCCATGGCAGCATAAGAAGCCCCGGGGCCGAAACTCAGTCTAGTTATACCCATTTGCTTTAATTCAGCGATGGCGGGCAGTCCATTTCTAATCATCAGATTGGTAGGTGCTTCAACGGATTCAACAAATTGTGAAATTAAACTCTTGTCAGTTAAACCCATGGGGTAAATGCAATCTGCACCTGCCTCCATATACTTTTTAGATCTGGAAATTGCATTTTCAAGCCTTTGTTCCGATTCTGATCCTTTGTCATGTACAAATGCATCTGTTCTGGCATTTATTACGAAACTAATACCCAGTTCGTCTGCGAGATGCCTAATGGAAGTAATTTTCCTGCATTGTTCCTCAGGATCGTAGAGTTCATTACTCAAAGGAATTGAGTCTTCTAAGTTCAGGCCAACCGCGCCTGCTTCAATTACCTCTCTTACAGACCTTACGACGTCTTCTTCAGAACTCCCAAAACCTGAGACCATGTCGACACTCAGTGGGACAGATAGAACACAAGATATCTTTCGCACAGTGGTAATAAACTCGCTCCATGGAATAGATTCCCCGTCCATGTATCCCAGTGACACAAGCATACCTGCACTGGATGTTGCAACTGATGAAAACCCTACTTCTTCAAACAACCGTGCGCTTGGGACGTCCCATGCGTTCGGTATCACGAAGAAATTCCCGAGCCTGTGCTGGGACCGGAACTGCTTTGCCCGTTTTGCCTGGTTTTCTAGTTCTAGCCCGTTTAGTTGCATTTCTATTAAAGAGCTAAATCTCTTATTTCAAACTTTAGTGTTGGCGGATCTCCAAGTTGCGCAAAGAAAACAGTCCTCTCTATACAGAAAAATAATTATCTCTACGCTGCTTATATTTTACATGGGAACTTACAGGGTCGTTGAGCACATCAAGGACAGAAGTGCCAACGGGCACAGCTTCAATGTAATGGCGATTGAATTCAAGGAACCATCTTATGTGAAGGTAAAAGCTGATTCACTTCCAAAGGTAGGTTCTCTATTGACGGTAGAGGGCGACAGTGTTTCACTTGACGGGAAACCTCTTGGCAAAGTTTCGGAAAAGAAAAGTGCGGAGGATGTCAGGGTAAGCCTGAAATTTGACATAAAATATACCGGCGGCTATTCAATGGACGGAAAGACCATCTACCTCGACGAGCATTTCCCTAAGTTTTTCACCGTCGAAGGCAAGAATGTAAGCACAGTGGAAAGTATCGGCCTGCATCATGAACTGCCTGAGAAATGGATGTCGGATAATGGATATGAATACCCCTATGCACATGAAATTGCAACTGGAATTGAGAAGATGTATGTGGAATCACTTGGCGTAACGTGGAAAGGGTATTGCGATGAGGTTGACAAAAATCTCAGGAGAGTTTACAGCAGGCTGCTTGAAAAATCACCACCATCCCTGGACCTTGCCCCATACCTTTACTGCAGGGACCGTGAAGCACTGAAGGAAATCAGGGATAGTGAAGAATAAACTGGAAATTTATCTCAGATATAGGGCCTAGCTTTATTCGATATTTAACCAATCAAATTTCTATAATGCCAACTGCTAAGGCATTAGGGTAAACGGTCAAATAAAGTACAGGATTATTTAATTGCAGGCAGAGAGCCATGGACCCATCCCAGAAGAGCAGCGAGTGCTGCTTGTCCATGGCCATAACCTGCATGAGGGACTTAAATGCCAGATGACAGGGTTAAGCTTGCAATGGCCCTTAGCATTCCAATCTGGGTAGCCATGTCAGTTTTTGTTATAGTTGGTGCCATTTATGGCGGCGTAAGCGGCTTAGGAGTGGCATTCGCCGCCGTGTTTTTCGCAACTATCTTCTGGTTTGTGGCTGTCTCCAAGGTACTGGGAGAAAACAGGGAATCAAGGCCATATGCTCCTTCCAGCATAGATAGCAGGCTTTCCTACATAGAGGACAAACTTAACGAAATTGCAAGAGCAAAGAAGGAGTAGCCATGAACCAGCAGGGGAAATTGATGCTGACCCTCAAGGCCATTTTCGTAGTCATGCTTGTGGCATCGGCAAGCATAGTGCTGGCATCCGCTTTTTTCTCGAGCTACTTTGAGCCTTTCACATGGAATCCAAGCAGCTCGGCATCAGATATATCCAGTACATACAACCCTCTTCCCAATTATACCCTTACGGTAACTTCAGGCAATTGTGCAGTGAATGTGATCCCAACCACAGATAACGGCCTGAGGGCAACACTCAACGTTAACACCAGCTTTTTCCTGAAAGCATTTGCGAAGATTGATGTTACAGCGGTCAACAATACCTATGAAATTCAACTGGAAACGCCACAGTATTGGGGTGCAAATGCAGTTGCAAATGTGTACATCCCCTCCACCATCACTTCCAACGCGCTCACTATTAGCCTGCAGAATGGTGCAATAACATCAGATGTGCCAAACGTGGTCAAAGTGTTATCTGTGGAGACAACCAATGGGCAGATTAACGTCATGGGCCAGAATGTGCTCAATATAAACACCCAGGATACCAATGGAAACACTTACATTTCAGTAAACTCTTTTGCCGCCATCACAAGCAGTGCAGTAAATGGCAATGTTCAGCTTACAGTTGCCGGAGCCACTACAAATGGCTCCATTTCTCTGTCAACCACCAACGGGAATGTGAACTATTACGCTAATCCAGGCTCAAACCTCAGCATTTCAGCTACCACAGTAAACGGTGCTGTGTCAATATCCGGCATAACCTGCGATTCCTCTGTTTCCAACATCAGGCAGCTTGTTGGAACTGTAAATGGCGGCGGTACCTCTGTTGTCCTTGCTACTGTGAATGGAAATGTCAAAATTGGGTCAAGTCTCGCCGTAATGTGATTTTTTATTACTTTGCCTGATTCAAGACTGATCCTCGAGCCTCTTTATGGCAATGTCCACGTACTTCTTTGATACATCAAAGCCAACATAATGGCGATTCAGCCTGCTCGCAACTTTTGTCGTTGTTCCCACACCATTGAACGGATCAAGCACAATATCCTCCTGAAACGAAAACAGTTTTATGACGCGCTCGGCAAGTTTTTCAGGAAACATTGCAGGATGATTGTATTCTTTCATTTTCTTCTCCGGAGCTATGCTCCATCTCGCGTTGACCCATTCCTTGAATTCCGTATCTGTTATATCGGAAAGTGCACTATTTCCAGGATGCTTGAGGTCTCCCTTTGAAAACACCTCGATGAATTCCCATGTATATTTCAGGTAAGGGTTGCTGGGGCTCTTCCAACTGCCCCAGGCGGTGTATTTTGCGTTGTAGTTGTTTTTTTCCCAGAGGATCTCGTTCCGCCAGATCATCCTGTTCCGCATGAAGAAATCTGAGATTATGTGATGAGCAGGAATGAAATCTGAGTACAAAGGCTGGACATTGACTGCTATTCTGCCACCATACTTTGTCACCCTGATGCATTCTTTGAATATTGCAAAGAGTTTTTCGAAATAGACATTCCAGTCGACCCCGTCCCGGTGTTCTCCGTAGTCCAATCCAAAATTATATGGGGGTGAAGTGAAAACCAAATCCACGCAGTTATCCGGCAACTGCTTGAGAGCTTCTTGAGAGTCGGCAACGCCAATGGTGTCAAGGAATCTAGTTGGTAAGGAGTTGTTGACAGTGCTGAATTCATTCCCCTGCGCATAAAAGTAAGCACCCCTTTCAATGACTTTCTGCTTCCTTCCACTGACTTTCCTTTCACTGTTGTAATGGACATAAGACCTCTTGCCGGCCTTAACGCCATAACTTCCAATGGCTTCTATCTCCCTGACAATCTGAGATAGCTCGTTATGCAAGGGGAGAGAATATTTGGTCTCAAGTGCAGAAACCAGCCCCTTCAATTTTTCCAGGTCCAGCATGTTCAAGAACACAGTAATCTCATACTGAGAGATTTCTAGGTGGAACTGTCCTTTCAAAAATTCTCTGTTTATGGCCTCTATGCACTTGCTTATTACTTCCCTGTTTTCGGAAACCAGCACGTTGAAAGTCCTGAAATCTTCACTGTATTCCATGGAAGCCCTTTGTATTAAGCAAATGGTCAGTTTGGATTTATAGGCTTCCACTTGGTTTCCTGCAAACCATCAGATCAGATCACTCTTTTGTCACTTGATAACAGTGGTTTAGATTTATGCACTTTGCCATAATACCCACCAACGGAAAGCCCAAGGAAAGTCAAAAGCAGTGCCTTTTTTCTAGCAGAGATAATGGTACTGCAGATCATGGGCAACTTCACCAATTCATCCTATGCCCCACTTTCTCACTTCATTAAAATAGGCTTTCTGCTCAATGAAGCATCTGTAGGCCTGATTACAAGTGCCGTATTTATCGGTTCAATGAGCGTCTCTTTTCTGTCGGGCCTGATAGTAGATTCCCTTGGCCCGCACAGGACATTGAAAATATCTTACGGAGTGCTGGCAATTGGTTCAATCCTGGCTTACTTCTCGGAATCCTACCTGCTTCTCATAGGTGCATACTACCTCATCGGTGCAGGGTATGGTATGGTAACCCCTGCAACTAACAGTACTATCATGGACCATTTCTTCCCTAGGCATGCCTCACCCATGGGCATAAAGCAGAGTGGGGTCCCAATAGGAACCATACTCGCCGCGCTGGCCCTTCCATTGCTAGCCCTGCATTATTCCCTGAGGATTGCATTCTTATTCCTGTTCTTTGTCACTGCCATTATAGCGGTATTACTCCGGGGAGAGAAAAGAGGTTCCTCGGAGAAGATGAGCCGAGACAAGACAAAGGGAACAATCAAGATGGTTCTGAAAGACAGGAGGATACTTGTCATAAGCGCAATCACCGCCTTCCTGTCATGGGGGCAACAGTCAGTTTTCACTTACTTCGTCCTATATGTAACGAGCATGAATTATGAAGTCCTGGTCGCTGAAGTTCTCTTCATTGTGCTTCTTCTTGGATCTGTTTTAGGGAGGATACTCTGGCCCTCGCTGACGTTGAGGTTGTTTGGCGGCCACAGGCTCAGGAATTATACATTGATAACTGCACTTGCTGGAGGCATGCTATTCCTGTTTCCCAATGCTGGAACTTCCATCTATGCAATTTCAGCAATGGCAGTGGCCATAGGATTCACTGCGGTTGCCTGGAACAGCAATTACGTCACCTTGATATCCGAGATTGCCCCGAAAGGGAGCGTTGGCACGTACAGCGGCACAAGCATGACCATTATCAGCCTGGGATCCATCGTTGGGACTCCATTGTCCGGATACCTTGTTGATGCCACGGGTGGAGAGTTCAGCATAATGTGGATGTTTCTCGGATCAGTTCTCATGATTGTTGCCCTTATCCTCTTTTTGAGCACTCCAAAACTTATGGTTATGATTAACAAACAGGAAAGCTTTGGCAACCTGCCACTGAAA
>JAJZKX010000117.1 GCA_021850745.1 Thermoplasmata archaeon | reverse complement strand
AATATAACGGCAATTATGAACTCAGTTCAACCGCAGCTTCGCCTTGTTCCTGGTATCAAGCCACATGGCTGATTCAGGCATTTTTAGACGGATTACAAGCCCTATGACTGCTGGCACTATGCCTATCCAGAACATCCAGCGCCATCCTGTAATAGTAAACCCGGTTCCGGGAAATACATAATGGAGGTACAGGAAAATGATTGCAGCAAGAGTATATCCCAGGGGATATCCGCTCTGAATTGCAGCGCCCCAGATGCCGCGTTTCGTTCCTTTCACGGACTCCATCAAGATGGATGAACCATTTCCGTATTCTCCCCCTGCAAATATTCCCGTGATTATCCTGAAAAAGAAAAGCAGCAGCGGGGCAGCTATTCCAACAATGGCATACACCGGCAGGAAACCAGTGGCAAATGTTATAAGACCAAGTCCAAGAAGTGTGATAGTCATTGTATTTTTGCGGCCTATTCGATCTCCAAGCCTTCCAAATATCAGGTCTCCCGCCGGCCTGAAAATGAATGCTGTCGTGTAGATGCTCCACGTCCCTATTATTGCAAGCCCATCATTTGCAGGGAAGAACTGGTTTGCAATTACCGGTACCAGCAGGAACATCATGCTGAGATTGAATGCGTCCATTATCCAACCGGCTATGGCGCCGGGGTATACTGACCACGGGTTGACACTTTTTGGCGATTGATTTGAAATTTACATTGCGAAGAGGGGACAATTCCGCGTATTAAAAGCTGGTTGCATTTACCCTGCAGTTTGCTGTTTCAGGATACTGCTGACTGCTACCGGAAAAGTATGGCAATGGGCCGGGTTTACCTGCATTTCTTCAATGCATTGCCGAAAATTTTAATCTTACCTGTCCGCCTGATCGCTCAGGGCAATCTCTATCTTTGACAGTATGGACCTGAATTCCGCAGATTCTTCCGGGGAAAGATTCCTTAAAACCAGCTCTATGAGCTTGTTGTATACCTTTATCCCCTGCGCAAGGGCCTCATTCCCATAATCAGTTATGGAAACTTTGATTATTCTTCGATCTGTGGCACTCCTTACTTTTGTCACGTACCCTTTCTTTTCAAGCTCATCTACAACGCCCGTTATCCATGGCCCCGTGACATCGTTCTCCGTGGCCAGAGAGTTCATGGTTGTGTCGTGATCCTTTGAAAGTGAAAAAAGTACCCTCAATTCAGTGGGCTTTATGCCAATTTTCTCAAGCTCCCGCTCTATGAGCTTTTTTCCGTTCCTGAAGACACGGGAAAATATGTGCCATAGATCGATTGTATCCAGATCGCAGGGTGATTCCTTCTTTTCTTCAGTCAATTGATTCCTCCGTAGTGTTCAATCTTGCCTTATCTCCCTTATTTATAACATTATTTTCAGTTAAATCTTTCCCTGATGATTTAGCCTCTGTCACTTCAAATGACTGCTGTGCTTTTGACATGCCAGGGCTGCTCACGGGAGATTGTACTGCGCTCTCGGTCATTTCCCCGATATCGGCAGTTGTTGGTTCGCCGTAAATGTATCTTTTTCCTCTGAGTGCCGATAAAAGGGCCGCCATTGCGAATATTGCTGCACCTATGTAGAATGACATCCTCAGGGCCCCCATGAAGGCCCCGGCCAGTGCGTGTGGGAACCAGGTCTTACCTTCAAGGTATGTTACAACGCCAGGATTCAGAATGGAAGAGACCGATCCCTTTGGAAACAGGCTCAGTATGGTGGCAACCGGGTTATATCCAAGGAAGGCTGAAAACAGTGCTGAAGTGGGTGGAATCTTTATGAAAAACGGGATAAGCTCAGGAGCTCCAGCCTGACCCAGTGCCACTGTAAATGCTGATGGGAGCTTTGATGTGAGCGATACGAGAACTATGGTGAAGAATATGCCCATGCTTGCAGTCTGGCCTGTGTTCTGCAGTGTGGCTCTCATGCCTGAAGCAACCCCACGAAGCTGCGGTTGAACTGAGTTCATAATTGCCGTTATATTTGGGGCTGCAAATAGACCCATCCCTGATCCCATCATAAACAGCATTGCACCGAAAACAGGATACGAGAAATTATAGCTCAGGGTTGAAAGCAGTATGAAGGAGACAGCGCTGATTGCCATTCCGATTGTGGATATTGTCCTGGCACCCGCCCTGTCTGAGATAGCGCCGCTGATTGGGCCCAGAACAACGAAGCCTGCCATCATGGGTATCATGTATATGCCTGCCCAGAAAGGAACGCTTGTGTATGAGTATCCGTGGAGAGGAAGCCAGACTCCCTGCAGCAGGATTATGATCATGAACATTGCCCCGCCCATGCCCATTGACTGCAGCATCCCTGCAACGCTTCCTGTGGTGAACGCTCTGTTCTTGAAAAGTGAAAGGTTGAACATTGGCTGTGCTACAACCCTCTCAACAAGCACGAATGCCACAACCATTGCAAACCCTGCAATTATGGACGTTATGACCCACGGGTTTCCCCAGCCCATGGATGATGTCCCGTAAGGCATCAGACCGTATGTAATGCCCAATAGGATAAGTGTAAGTCCACCAGCAAATGTAATATTTCCAGCAATGTCTACTTTCTGATCCTTGTGCCTTATGGAGTGATCCTTCAGCTTGAGGTATGACCACACTGTTCCAAGTATGCCGACGGGCACACTAACCAGAAATACGTACCTCCAGTTAATTGTGGCAAGGAGCCCTCCAAGAATAAGGCCCACCAGTGATCCGGCCAGAGCAGCTATCTGATTTATACCCATGGCCTTGCCACGTTCTGTTGGGCCAAAGCTGTCCGTTATTATTGCGGCTGAATTGGCGAAGAGGAATGACCCCCCTATTGCCTGTACCATACGGAATATTATGATCTCCTGGGCACCAAGATCACCCTTGTTGGGTGTTATGAAAAGCAGTATTGACCCAACCGTGAAAATCAGGAACCCGAAGTTGAAAAGTCGTACCCTGCCAAAAATATCTGAGAGCCTGCCCACGGTGACAAGCATCACGGCTGTAACTACCATGTAGCCCATGAGTATCCAGAGAAGGTAAACGAAAGAACCCGATGAGAATGGATCTATATTTATGCCACGGAATATTGCAGGCAGGGAAATCAGCATGATGGTGCTGTTGATTGAGGCCATCAGCACTCCAATTGTGGTATTTGACAGTGCAACCCATTTATATTGTACCATCTTATCAGCAGGGAATTTCCTTTTGCTATAAATAATTAGTTAGTTAGAAATTAGGAATGGTTTTATAATCGCTGGATATTGCTGTCCCATTATGATTTCAGGTAAAGTTGCTGCACTCATAGCAGTGGTGATGCTTGTTGCATTCAGCGGAATAACATATGAAACAATTTCCCATGGGTCTTCATCCACCACCACGGCCATAACCCCATCAAGCCAGGGCCTGGCCGTATCGTCCCCGCAGAATAGCACGTTATTTCCCATACTTTCAGCCAATCAGACTATTAATCTGACTGTAAACATCACCAGCAGCTCTTCACCAGTCTACATATTTGATGTGTCTCCTTCAAACCTTTCCTTGATTCAAAAACAGAGCCCAGTTGAGGTATATTCCATATATAACCTGACTTACCTGAACAAAACCTCATACCCCTACAATTATATGACAGAACCCATCCCGGCAAATTCCACTGTATCGCTGAATTTGACGCTGTATATCAACCAGACTGGTTTTCAGGAAATGAAAACTTCAAGCCCAGGAACCGGACAGTATTATCCCTACATTGTGGAGATACTTGTAGAGACCTCAAGCAGGGCATCGGGAATCGGTATTTCCCTCCTGAGAATCTGAGCTGATTTGAACCTTATCCAGACCTTTTTTCGATGACGCATAGGTTTGAGCTGTAACGTAAAGTATGAATACTGGACACTGTTATTAATCACATGGCGCTTTTGAGGCCTGTAGTGGGCAGAAGCATACTGAGATCAATGAAGGGAATCAACGGATCTAAGGTTCCTGTTATTGCGGGCCACAAACTGCTTTACGGCTGCAATCTCAAATGCAGCATGTGCCCTTTCTGGAGAAGGGAGGACGAAGAACTCCTGAGCCTTGATGACGAGATAAGGATGATGGAGGCACTCAAGCGTGGAGGAGTCTCATTCCTGGGTTTTGAGGGCGGCGAGCCACTACTCAGGAAGGATATAGGAGACATACTTCAGGAGTCCCATAAGAGGTTCCACACATCCATGGTAAGCAATGGTTGGCTCCTTAAAGCCAGGCTGAACGATGTCAAGGATCACCTGAATTACCTATTTGTATCACTTGATGGCATCGGAGAACTCCACGACACCCTTCGCGGAGTCAGCGGCTCTTTCAAGCATGCTGTGGAAGGGATCCAGGCAGCCAGGGATCATATCCCAATGGCCATCAGTTCCACAATAACAAGGGACAATATGCATCAGGCGAAAGATCTGGTGGATCTGGCTGTAAAGCTCAAGGTGAGCATAAATTTCCAGATTGCATACGACTATTCAACAGCTGACCCAAAATCTCCCGATCGCACCAGGCTCCTGGATGCCATCAACACACTTAAGGCCATGAAGAATGAAGGGTATCCGATCGTGAATTCTTCCCAGTACTTCGAGGCTGTTGTAAATTCATGGTATCTTGGTGAAAGCTGGAGATGCAAGCCATGGCTCACCATAAACATCGATCCGTCTGGAAGGATCGTCCAGCCATGTTATGTCCTCAATGAGTACAAGGGGGACCTGAAAGTCTGGGACGTTGATATCAGGAAGGTATGGAATTCCTATGACTGGGAACCCTACGAGAAGTGCAACAAATGTGCACTGGCTTGCTACCTTGAACCGTCTCTGTTCTCATGGAAAAATCCATCAATGGTCAAGGAGAGGATACTGGACAATGTGGTCTCCTTCATATCTGGAGACCTTTCATGAATGATTTCCGATCACAACGCCCGGGTTTCAGAAATGTCCCATCTCATCCATCAGCCTGAAGATGGCTTCGCCTTTTTCTGTGAGCCTGTATTCCACGGCTGGAGGCTTGAATGGGTATACGGCTCTCGCCGCGACACCACTGCTGACCAGTGCGCCCAGTGCCCTGGCTATTCCCTTTGTATCCCTTGCCTTTAGTGATCTCTTTATTTCATTGAAACGAAGGGCTCCCCTGAGTCCAAGGAGAAAAATTATCTCAACTGAGTTTTTTCTTGAAACCAGTTCTATGACCTTTCGTGCATTGATAACTGCCTCCTGATCCCCCAGTTCCAGTAACTTTACAGATGGCATTGTTGTCACTTTGTGTCTCTCCTGATCCTTTTCTGTATAATAACAGCTTTGAATTGAAGGATACAAGTGAAAATTATGGAAATGTATGGTTCACAGGGAATTGCGGATATTGTGGAACACATCAGGAACAGCATAGTCACTGTAAGGACCTCAAGATATGGTAGAGACCAGTGGGGAAGAATGGACAGGATAGTTGGTTCCGGAACAGGGATGATAATTAGCAGCAGCGGATACATTGCCACAAACTTTCATGTGGTGGCTGGATCATCTGGAATAACTGTCATAACACCTGACAATGAGAAACACAGTGCAAGGATAGTGGGCTACGATGATGCAACTGATCTTGCTGTCATAAAGATCAATGCCCAGAACCTCAGTTCATGCAACTTCGGCGATTCTTCCGCCATCAGGCCTGGCCAGCCTGTGATTGCCGTGGGAAATGCGCTTGCACTTCCGGGAGGGCCTACCGTTTCATATGGAGTGGTAAGCGCCGTAGGCCGTATACTGCCGTGGTCCGAGTTCATCACTGAAGGGCTTGTTCAGACAGATGCTGCAATCAATCCCGGCAACAGTGGAGGCCCTCTTGCCACAGTGGACGGCATGGTCATAGGAATGAATACGGCCATTGTGCCCTTCGCTCAGGGTGTTGGCTTTGCCATACCTTCCAATACAGTGAAGACGCTTATACAGCAGATGCTTGAACAGGGGAAGGTCCGCAGGCCGTGGATAGGGCTTTCCGGCGTTTCAACACAGGATCTTGCTGAAATGCAGGAAAAGACTGGACTGGCAGACGGAGTTATGGTAGCATCCACTGTCCCGGGAGGACCTGCTGACATTGCGGGATTACGAAGAGGCGATATCATCACAGAATTCAACGGAAAGGCGGTAAAGAGCATGAGGGATCTCATAGCCTCCATATCAGAACTGGGAACTGGAAATGAGGCGCCTGCGATCGTATACAGGGGAAGAAGTCGCCTGGAAATTGCAGTTATCCCGGATCAGATGATATCGCCTC